>DATMRN010000022.1:0-6233 GCA_035566275.1 Solirubrobacterales bacterium
ATCGCTCTCGGTGCTGTCGACCAGCACCCCGATCGCCGCAGCGCTCATCGGGCACTGATCCAGGGACTTGGCCTGCTCCACGTAGTCCCTGACGAACGCTTCCATCACGCCGCCGTCATGCCAACCGCGATCGACGTGGTAGGCGCGGCCGATGCCGTTCGCCGGAACGTCGAGGAGCTCCGCTCCGCCGCGGCCAGCGCCGCGGCGGCCGATCACCAGCCGCCGCCCGGAGGAGATCCGGTAGCGGGCGACCTCGGTGCCCTCGCGCTTCAGGGAGTCGATGTCGAGCTGTACTTCGGTCACGATGAACCTCCCGTGTCGGTGGATCGAATGGGCGGGCGCACCGCACCGGTCAGCCGAGGACGGAAATCCCGAGCCATAGGCGAGGGGCCGAAGGGACCCCTTCAGGGGTCTTGCAGTCCTCAATGCCGGTGCCAGGCTGCGCCCGCTCGATCCACCGACACGGGAGGTTCCACGGAATCAACAGCTCGTCACCGCCGCCGTCGAAGCAGCCAGCCGAAACCAGCCAGTGCAGACAACCCTCGCCTCAGCCCAGGAAAGACCCACCGCAGACCGTCCCAGCCAGACACGCCCGACCTGCCGCCAAAGCCGCCCACGACCGCCCCCCCTCCCCACACCGCCGCGACCCACCACCACCCGCCTCACCAAGCATCTGCAGACCCCCCACTCAGGACCAACCCACCGACTCTAACCACTTCCGGACCCGTCCCCACCCAGCAGCCACTTCGCTTCCCCCCGACACCTTTCCGAACAGTGCCGCTGACCCCGTGAACTCACAATCGTGAGGGTGCGGGGTCAGCGGCGCGAAGCGGGCGCAAACCGCTCTGGGAAGCGAAGTGGCTGCGAACGCTGAATTCGCACCCCCGTTCGCAGCCTCAGCCGGACCCTGGGGGTGTCCCCAACAAGCGTTCGGTTGCGTCCTGGGTTAAAAGCAGAGAGGCTTACCGCTCAAGGAGCGTCGAGTCATATTCGACGGGAGGTCCAGGATGAGTTCGCAAGCAGGAAAGCGAGGAGGGCAGACAGCACCGAGTTGGAAGGGGAACGCGTCGCGGGTGCGACGAGCGGGGGCGCCGCCTCGCCTTTGCGCCGCCGCGCTGATCGCCCTGCTCGCGCTCGGCATCTCCTTCCCCGCCGCCGCCAACGCCGCGCCGGCGCGCTTCGTCTATGAGGTCTGCGACTCGGCGCTGCCGGGCGGCAGCACTCCGGGCGTCAGTTTCTCGGTCAACCCCGGGGTGGCGCTCAGCGGCAGCAATACCTGCGCCCAGCCGGGCGGCTCGCTGGGGATCACCGAGACCGGCCACGTCTCGGGGACCTACAGCTACTGGAACGTGCCGATCGCGATCGTCCCCGGCGGCGAAGTCGAAACGCTGACGCTCTCGGGGCAGGCCTGCCTGGGCGCCGGCACGGTGGCCTTCGCCTACGAACGCGGCTGGCCGACCAACTGCGGCTCCGACACCCAGCACATCTCCCACTCCAACCCCTGGCTGGGGATCTGGATCTACCTCGGCTGCGACGGCAGCTACGCGCCCGGCTGCGAAGCCGGGCGCACGGTCTCCGCCAACTACATCGCCGCGACTGAGGTCGACCCGGTCGCGCCCACCCTCTCCAACCTGGGGGGGACGCTGCTGGGCGGCGGCATGATCCGCGGCCACCAGGGCCTCGGGGTCGAAGCCCACGACGAAGGCGGCGGCCTCAGCAACGTCTCGGTCTCGGTCAACGGCCTGCCCGCCGCGCAGCCCGACGTCCCCAACTGCAACCTGGCCCAGGTCCGCAACCCGAGCGTGATCGGCACCGTCGCGGTCTCCGTCACCCCCTGCCCGACAGCGCTCAAACCGAGCTGGACCCTCGACACCGAGGCCTTCCCCTTTCACGACGGCGCCAACAGCGTCCAGGTCTGCGCCTCTGACTTCTCCACGATCGGCGATCCCAACACGACCTGCTCGGCGACTCAGACGGTCAACGTCGACAACTCCTGCACCGCCTCCTCGGTCGCCGGGGGTGAAGTGCTGAGCGCGCAGTTCGCCGGCTCGAACTCCGAAACCGTCACCGTCGGCTACGGCAAGGGCGCCGACGTCACCGGCCGCCTCGCCGACAACGGCGGTGACCCGATCCCCGGCGCGACCCTCTGCGTGAAAATGCAGACCGCGGGCATCGACCCGCGGCCGCTGCCGGTCGGAACCGTGAAGACCGACGCCAACGGCGGCTACACCTACCAGGTGCCGCCGGGGCCCGATCGCGAAGTCGTGATCGGCTACCGCCACGACTCTGCCCAGGTCGCCCGCGAGGTGCGCTACTACGCCCACGCCCAACCCAGCCTGCAGCTGAGCCCGGCCAGGCTGAAGAACGGTCACCGCATCCGTCTCTGGGGCCAGGTGCCGGGGCCAAACGGCGGCGGCCGCGTCGTCGTCCTGCAGGCCAACGTGCCGGGGTCGAAGCGCTGGATCACCTTCCGCAAGGCGACGACCGGCGCGCAGGGCGACTTCCACAGCGGCTACCGCTTCACCTCGACGACGCGGACGACCACCTACCGCTTCCGCGCCGTGGTGCCGGCGCAGGCCGGCTACCCCTGGGTCGAAGGCGCCAGCTCACCGGCCAAGGTGCTGGTCAGGGGCTGAACTCGACTCCGGGCGGCGTGGGCGAACCGGCTCCGTTTTGACCGCTCGGAAGCGCGGCGACTCTCAGCTCGCCTCCGCCAGTTGCGCGGATGCCCAGCGGCCGACATCCTTAACCAAGGCGACGGTGGCTTCTCGGTCGAGCGGCTCGGCGTCGAGCAGTTCGTCATAGCGGAGCGGGACCGCATACTCGGTCAGCGCGATCACCACTCCAACCTCAAATGGAAAGTCGCCGACTGCGGCTTTCGCCAACTCGATCAGGTGGCGAAGGTCGTGCGTGTACTCGAACCTGGTGCCCCGACTTCCGATCACTGCCTTCAGCCACTTCTCGACCGCCTGCTGGGCATGAAAGCCGATGATTTCGTCGGATATCTCCGGATCGTCAGCGAGCTTGCGCATCGCGGTGGCATCTCCTTGCGCCTTGCGCGCGAGGATCGCCGCTTCCTCTCTCGGCTCACGCTCCGGCAAGGACCCGGCCCTCGCGCAGCGCCTCGTTGACCATCGTGCCCTGCACTGCGCCCCATTCCTCGACGTGCTCGGCGCTGACCACGATCAGATCGACTGGAACCCCGATCGCGCCGAGCGCTTCTCGGAGGCGCACGAACTCGGCGCGGCGGCTCTCCAGCTCCGGCTCGATCACGAGCAGATCGAGGTCGCTGTCAGGACCGGCCTCGCCGCGGGCGTGGGAACCGAAGAGGATCACCCGCGCGCCAGGGGCGGCGGCGGAGAGACGGCGGCCGGCCTCGGCGATCAGGGTCTCGTCGGTCATCGTGGGCCTACGGTAGCGGCCTCGGCGGAAGGCGGATGCGGGCTCCGGAAATCTGCAAGATGCGCCACTGTCGAGCGTGCCTGTCATCACCTACCGTGTGACCGGCAGGCGCAGGCAGGGCCGGGGGACAGCCTCGTCGCCTGGCGAGGGCCGGGCAGCTCCTATTTGAGGCAGATCGCCTGGACTTCGGCGGCGGCGGTGCCGCCGGAGTTGCTGGTGATGCGGCCGATCACGCCGTTGGAGCTGGCGTTGCTGAGCGGCAGCGACTCGATCACGGCGACTTCGCGGTTGCCGGGGTTGGTGATGGCGACGCCGCCGGTGAGCAGGCGTTCGCCGGGGGCGCAGGCGGCGAATTCGCCGTTTGAGGCAGTCCAGGTCCCGTTTTCCGCCACCGCATCGATGTCGGCGATCGAGGCGCTGTGGACGGTGACCGGCCCGAGGGCGCCACCGTAGACGGAGTTGGGGGCGAGGGCGGAGGCGGTGACCGCGTCGGGCGCGAGGGCGCTCGGTCCGACCGCGCCGCCGGCCAGCGCCTTCGCGTTGACCGCGCCCTTGGCCAGCGCCTTGGCGTGGACGGCGCCGGGGGCTAGGGCCTTGGCGGTCACCGCGCCCTTGGCGATGTCCGCCTTGGTGATCTTGTGGTTGGTGCCCGCCAGCGCCCCGGTATTGCCGGCAATGGCGACGATCAGGGCGAGGGCGCCGAGGATGGTGCCTGGCGCGGGTCGCTTCAGCTTCGGTTTGCTCATCTCTGCCTCCTTGGCGCTCCCGAGTGGTCGGAAGGTTTGAGTGTATGTAGGAACACGGCTGAGACGGGGAGGTGTCGTAGATCGGTCCACCGCCCAAGCCATGCCGGGACGAATGCACCCCGTCGGGGGCTCAGGCGTCGGGCGGATCGCGGCTGTCTGGCAGATCGCCGTGAGCCGCTTCGAGGTCGCTGAGGTCGACGAGGTCGCGCTCGCGGGCGGCGAGGCGCTTCAAGGCGACGAGGTCCGCCAGCGAGCAGATCGGCGCTTGCACGCCGTCGACGCGACGGATATCGGAGCGTGCGAGCAGCTCGGCGAAGCCGAGCGGCGAGGAACGCTCGCAGAGCAGGTCGATTTCGCCGTGGGGCGTGGCCAGGTGGATGTTGCGATCCGCGGCGACGGCGCCCTCGGGAAGCGGGGAGCGATCGGGGCGGGTCGCGCCCCACTCCGCGATCAGAGCGCGGAGCCGCTCGACGTTCTCCGGGTCGGGATCAAAGACCGCGTCGACGTCACGGGTCGCACGCACGACTCCGTGGCGGATCAGGGCGATACCGCCGATCAGCACGTAGCGGATGCCGGTTCGGTTGAGGTCCTCAAGGATGCGGCCGAAGCCGCTCACCGCTAGGAGCGATCGGGCGCTGCCAGAGCAAGCGCCTGGTTGCTCAACGCGATCCCCTCGGCGAGCAGCTCTTCGGGGTCGCGGCCGGCGTCGCGGATCAAGCGGTAGCGGCGCCAGGCCTCGCCGGCCGCCCGCTCGTCGCGGCGCGCCTCGGCGGCGCGGGCCATAGCGGCGGCTTCGGCCAAGCGACTGGGCGGGGATGGCGCGGGCATCGAGAACGAGGATACCCGCCAGGCAGGAAGCGGCCGGAGGACGATGGCCCGAGACATCTCCGTCTCATCGCCCTCTTTCATCAAGGGCACGCAGGGCGGCGCGGCCCTCGCTGAGGCAGCGGTTGAGCTTGCTGTAACTCCAGCCCTGGCGTTCCATGATCTCCCGGTAGGAGCAGCCGAGGCCGAGCAGCAGCAGCGCCGTGCGCTCGGCGGACTTCAGCGCTGCCAGCGCCTCGAAGAAGCGGGCGACCTCCTCCCCGCGCTCGGCGCGCTCGGCGGGACCGGGGCGCTCGCAGAGGATGCGCAACAGCGGCACGTCGTCCTGCTCATCGAGAACATCGGTGAGCGTCACCTCGTAGAAGGCCTCCCGGGTGCGCGCCTGGTGCCCAGCAGCCCAAGCGCGGTGCTTGACACAGACCATCAGGTAGCCCAGGGCGCGCTCGCCCGATGGATCCTCATAGCAGCGGAGGAAGTCGAGGCAGCCTTCCTGAAAGGCATCTTCGGCATCGGCGGCGCTCGGCGCGTGACGCCGGGCCTGCCTGCGCAGCAGCCCGCCCTCGGTCGCGAGGAGCTGCTCGAGGATGCGGGCCCTGCGCTCGGTGGAGCTGCGCCTGCTTGTCGGCCGGGTCGCCATGCGGCCGCCAGCGCACGCGCAGCGTGCGATCCTGCGGTCGCCGGCGGGCCGGACGCGGCGAGGGGCGGAGGCTCAGGCGAGGGCGAGACGGTCGAAGCGCAGGGCGGCGCGGGTCGGGAGGACGAAGGGGCCGTGGCGGTGCAGGAGACCCGAGCCGGTCAGGTCGCGGACGGCGCGCTCGACCGCGTCGCGCTGGGCGGGATGCTCGGGGTCCTCGCTCAGCTCGCGGACGAGCTCGGCGAAGGTGAGCTGGTCGGGATGGGAGACGAGGACGAGGCTGAGCAGGGCGCGCTCGATCAGAGCGTCCTGGCCTGCGTTGGAGCGGGGGTTGCGCCGCGAATCGCGGCTCTGGCTAGGGTTCTCCTGCATCGGGACGCCACACCTCCTGGTGCCGGCCCCGGGGGCGCCAGCATGCGCTGCCCGGGGCGTTTTCTCGTTCTGCTCCCTTGAGAGCGGCGGGGAGAGAGTTCGCCCCCTTGGCGAGACGCTCGGCGTGGGTCAGTGGCGATCGGCGATGACGAAGCGCCCGCCGCCGGGCGACGGCACCCAGGCGATCCCCTCCAGCAGGGCGCTGATGTCAACCGAGAGCGCCGCGGCGAGCTTGGCCACGGTGTCGATGCGGG
>DATMRN010000023.1:0-6705 GCA_035566275.1 Solirubrobacterales bacterium
CTGATCGGCGCCTGCTTCGTCGCCTTCGGCTTCGAGCGCACGGCGGCGGCGGTTGCGGCGGCGTTCGAGCCGCGCATCGAGCACGCGGCCGAGACCAGGATCGACTTCAAGTCGGCCCTCCAGGAGCTGCTCGCGCGGCGCGGGGCGCGCGTAAGCTACGAGGTGATCGCCGCCGCCGGCCCACCTCACCAGCGGACCTTCGAGGTGGCGGCGACCGTCGACTCCGAGCGGATCGGGGAGGGCGAGGGGCGGAGCAAGAAGGCGGCCGAGCAGGCCGCCGCCGAGCAGGCGCTGAAGCGGCTCGGGGACTGACCGAGATGGCCGGCTTCGCGTCCGACTCACCCGCGAGCCTTTGCGACCCAGGACAGAGGACGAGATGTATCTGAGATCGATCACGATGAAGGGGTTCAAGTCGTTCCCCGAGCGGGCGAGGCTGGAGTTCTCGCCCGGCGTCAGCGTGATCGTCGGCCCCAACGGCTCCGGCAAGTCGAACATCACCGACGCGGTGCTGTGGGCGCTCGGCGAGCAGAGCCCGGGGGCGATCCGCGGCGCCTCGATGCAGGACGTGATCTCCGCCGGCGGCAAGGGCGTCGGCCAGCGCCGCTCCGCCGAGGTCGAGGTCGTGATCGACAACTCCGAGGGTCGCGCCGCGACCGAGTTCTCCGAGATCTCGGTGCGGCGCAGCCTCGACCGCTCCGGCGAGGGGGCTTACCGGCTGAACGGCGCTCGCTGCCGTCTCGTCGACGTGGTCGAGGTGCTCTCCGACACCAACCTCGGGCGCGAGATGCACTCGGTTATCAGCCAGGGCCGGGTCGAGTCGATCGTCCACTCCAAGCCACGCGAGCGGCGGCTCCTGGTCGAGGAGGCCGCCGGCCTCGGCAAGCACCGCAAGCGCCGCCGCCGCGCCGAGCTGAAGCTGCGCGCCGCCCGCGACAACCTCGATCGGGCACTCGATCTGGAGCGCGAGGCACGGGCCCGACTGCGCCCGCTGAAGCGCCAGGCACAGGCGGCTGAGCTGGGGGCACGGATCGAGCGCGAGGAGCTGGGCCTGCGCGGGCGGCTGGTCTCCGAGGAGCTGCGCTTCGGCGCCGATCGGGCCGCGGCGGCCGAGAAGGCGGCCGAGAAGGCGCGCGCGACGCGGACCGGGATCGAGGAGCGGCTGGCCGAGATCGGCGATCGCCGCCGCGCCGCCGAGGAGCGCTTTGCCGCCCGCGACCGAGAGCGCACACAGGCCTGGGGCCTGCTGACCAAGCTGCGCGGCGAGCAGGAGCGGGTTGCGGTGCGCGTCGCGAGCCTCGCCGGCAAGGAGACCGAGCTGGCTGCGAGCCTCGAGGCGCTGCGTGCCGAGCTGGGCCCGCTGACGCTGGACGTCGGCGCCGCCGCCGGCGCTCCGGGCGAGCGTGCCCGCAAGCTGGAGGAGGAGCTGGGCGAGATCGATGCCGGGCTGGCGAGCGCGGCCGACGGCCTCGCTCGCGCCCGCTCCGTCGACGCCGCCGAGTCGGCCCGCGAGTCCGGGCTCGGCGCGGTCCGCGGCGGCGCCGAGCGAGCTGCGCGACATGCCCGCCGGGCAGAGGGGCTGCTGGGAGAGCGCCACCGCGAGGCGTTGCGCAGGCGCGTCGCCGCCGGCGAGGAGCTGCTCGAGGACGTGCGCGCCGCCGTCGTGGCCATGGAGGCGGCCGGCGCCGCGATCCGTGCCCGGGTCGAGCGGACCGAGAGCAAGGTGGTCGGCGGCGAGGGCGACGGCGACGAGATCGCCGAAGAGATGCGAGCCTGCTCGCAGCGCGAGTTCGAGCTGCAGGCCGAGATCAAGGCGGCCTCCGACGAGCTGACCAAGGCCGAGGTCGAGGCCGCTCACCTCGGCGATCGCCGTGCCGAGGCGGCCAGGGAGCTGGCCTCGATCGCCGAGCGCCTCGGCGAGGAGGTCGGCCCGGTCGGGCAGCCCCTGACCGACGAGGAGCGGGCCGATGTCGACCGCAGGCTCGAGCGCCTCGACCGCCGTCGCGCCCAGATCGGGCCGGTCAACCCGCTGGCCGAGCGCGAGTACGAGGAGGCGCGCGAGCACGTCGAAGGCCTGCGGGCGCAGCGCGAGGACACCGAGCGCGCGATGCGCGAGCTGGAGACGCTGATCCGCGACGTCGACCGCGAGATCGAGCGGGCCTTCGAGCAGACCTTCGAGGCGACCGCCAGGAACTTCGAGGAGATGGTCGAGCACCTCTTCCCCGGCGGGCGCGGGCGCTTGCGCCGGGTCAGCCTGCGCCCGGTTCGCGACGCCGAGCAGACTGGCGAGGAGCCCGAGGGTGAGGAGGAAGAGGAGCGCGAGGAGCTCGGGGTCGAGATCGAGGTGACCCCCGCCGGCAAGTCGACCCGCAAGCTCTCACTGCTCTCCGGCGGCGAGAAGTCGCTGGTCGCGCTCGCCTTCGTCTTCGCCGTCTTCCTCGCCCGGCCCTGTCCCTTCTACATCCTCGACGAGGTCGAGGCCGCCCTCGACGACGCCAACATCGACCGCTTCCTGCAGCTGATCCGCCGCTTCTCCGACCGCGCCCAGTTCATCGTCGTCACCCACCAGAAGCGCACGATGGACGCCGCCGACATCCTCTACGGGGTCAGCATGGGCGGCGACGGGGTGACCAAGGTCGTGTCACGTCGCCTGCCCCGTGACGAGGCGTCACAGGCGGATGGTCGCGGCGAGGGGCCGCCCCCGTTCGCGGGAATCGCCCCCGATGAGGGGGCCGCATCCGACCCCGAGTCCGAGCCGGCCGATCCTGCGATCGGCAAGAGCTCTGTGGCTGCCGCTTAGATCTTCCTGTCCAGGGTAGGCTCCCGTAGGGAGGAGCGCATATGGCCCAACGCCACATGGACAGGCTGACGTCTTTCGACACCTCGTTCCTGACGAACGAGCGATCCAACGGACACATGGCTATCGGCGCGGTGCTCGTCTGCGAGGGGTCCGCACCCGGCCACGAGGACTTCATTGCCCACATACGCAGCCGCCTGCACCTGCTGCCGCGGTTCCGCCAAAAGCTGGCCGTCCCGCCGCTGCAGCTGGGCCGGCCGTTCTGGGTCGACGACCCCGGCTTCGACATCTCCAACCACGTTCGCCGGGTGACCCTTCCCGCACCCGGCTCCGATGCGCAGTACCGGGAGCTGATCGGCCGCGTCCTCTCCCCGCCCCTGGATCGCTCCCGCCCGCTATGGGAGCTATGGCTGGTAGAGGGCCTCGAGGGCGATCGCTTCGGCTTGATCTACAGGACCCACCACTCCCTCGCCGACGGCATCTCGGCGGTCGACATCGCGACCTTGCTGTTCGACGTCGAGCCCGTATCCGAGCCGGTCCGCGAGGAGGTTCCGTGGAGCCCGAGCTCGCCGCCCTCCAGGGGGCGGCTGGCGGGAAGCGCGGTAACGGGGTTCGGATCGACCATGGTGAGGATGGTCCGGTGGCTGCTCAGGGCCCTGCGTCATCCGGCGCTTGCGACGAAACGTGCCGCGGATGGCGTGGCCGGCGTCAAAGAGGTCGGTTGGGCGATGACCAAGCCGGCGCCGAATGTGCCGTTCAACGTCGAGATCGGCCCAAACCGCTGCTTCGCGTGGACGCGATGCCGCCTCGACGACTTCAAGCGGATCAAGAACGCGATCGGCGGTACGGTCAACGACGTGACGCTGGCGGTGAGCAGCGCGGCCCTGCGACGCTGGCTGCAGGACCGCGGCATGGCCGTGGCGGATCTCGAAATGCGGGCGCTGGTCCCGGTCTCGGTCAGAACCGAGAACGAGCACGGCGAGCTCGGCAACAAGCTGACCGCGATGCGGGGGCCGCTTCCGGTCCACGCCGAGGACCCGGCCGAGCGCCTGCGGATCGTCACCGCGGCGATGGACGAGCTGAAGTCGTCGAAGCAGCCGCTCGGAGCGGAGGCGATCTGGGCGCTTAACGACTGGTTCCGGGACTTCGCCCCCCCGATCCTGCTCGGGCCGACCGCACACATCAACTTCTCCACCCGCCTCTTCAACCTGCTCGTCACCAACTTCCCCGGGCCCCAGTTCCCTGTCTACGTCCTCGGCCGGAAGGTGCAGAGCGCGATCCCGGTCGGCTTCCTGGCGAAACGGCACGCGCTCGCAATCGCGATCTTCAGCTACAACGGGGAGATCTGCTTCGGGTTCCTGGCCGACGAGAAGTCGATGCACGACGTGGGCCAGATCGCCGACTACGTCACCGACGCGGTGGAGGAGCTGCTGGACGCAGCCGACGCCGCCGCCCGGGGAGAGACCGTTCCCGAGCCGGTCTGACCCGGTTACCCTGCCGCCTCGATGCCGACCACGTGGCGGGAGATCTTCGATCTGGGAGCGCGCGGGGACGCGCCGCCGCCTGACGGCGCGGACGGTGGGGAGGAGGAGCGCCAAGGGGTGCTGCGACGCCTGAGGGCGAGCCTCGCCAAGAGCCGCCAGGCGCTGACCGAGGAGATCTCGGCCAGCCTCTTCGACCAGATCGACGAGGAGACCTGGGAGCGGCTCGAGGAGGCGCTGATCTTCGCCGACGCCGGGGCGCCGACCACAGCTGCCGTGGTCGAGCGCCTGGAGCGCGAGGTCGAGGCCGGCACCGTCTCGGCCGACGGCGAGGCGGTGCGCGACAGGCTGATCGAGATCCTCGCCGAGGTCGCCACTGCCGGGGGCCGCGCGCCGATCGACCTCAGCGGCGAGCCCGCGGTGCTGCTGATGGTCGGCGTCAACGGCACCGGCAAGACGACGACGATCGGCAAGATCGCCTGGCACCTCTCCCGCGAGTTCGGCCTCTCCGTCGTCCTCGCCGCCGGCGACACCTACCGCGCCGCCGCCGCCGAGCAGCTCGCCGAGTGGGCAGAGCGGGCGGGGGCCGAACTGGTGCGCTCGAAGCCCGGCGCCGACCCGGGCGCAGTCGCCTTCGACGCCATATCCGCCGCCCGCGCCCGCGGCGCCGACGTGGTCATCGTCGACACCGCCGGGCGCCTGCACACCCAGGGCAACCTGATGGACGAGCTGGCCAAGGTGAGGCGGGTGATCGCCAAGCAGATTCCCGAGGCCCCGCACGAGACGCTGATCTCGATCGACGCGACCACCGGCCAGAACGGCCTGCGCCAGGCGAAGGTCTTCTCCGAAGCGGCGGAGGTCGACGGCGTCGTCCTCACCAAGCTCGACGGCACCGCGAAGGGCGGGATCGTCCTGGCGATCGCCAACGAGCTGGGCATCCCGGTGAAGCTGATCGGCACCGGCGAGTCGCTCGAGGACCTGCGCCCGTTCGACCCTGCCGACTTCGCTCAGGCGCTGCTCGCGGAGTAGCCCCGTCTAAGCTGGGGCCGTGTTCGACCAGCTCTCAGGCCGGCTCCAGGCGACCCTCTCCGAGGTCCGCTCACGCGGCAAGCTGAGCGAATCCGACGTCGACGCGGCGATGCGGGAGATCCGTCTCGCCCTGCTCGAGGCCGACGTCAACTTCAAGGTCGTCAAAGCCTTCACCGCGACCCTGAAGGAGCGCTGCCTCGGCTCCGGGGTGTTGGAGAGCCTCGACCCCGGCCAGCAGGTGGTCAAGATCGTCAACGAGGAGTTGACGACACTGATGGGAGGGACGGGGCGCGAGCTCGCCTTTGCCTCCAACGGCCCGACCGTGATCCTGATCGCCGGCCTGCAGGGCTCCGGCAAGACGACCGCCTGCGCCAAGCTCGCCCGCTTCCTCGGCGAGTCCGGCAAGGACGTCGCCCTCGCTGCCTGCGACGTCTACCGGCCCGCCGCGATCGACCAGCTGGTCACGGTCGGGGAGCGGGCCGGCGCCCACGTCTACCGGCAGGGCGCCGACCGCGACCCGGTCGAGATCGCCGAGTGGGCGCTCGCCCGCGCCCGCGAGGAGGACCGCGACGTGCTGATCGTCGACACCGCCGGCCGCCTCCACGTCGACGAGGGCCTGATGGCCGAGCTGGCCAAGATCCGAAAGCGGACCCAGCCCCACGACGTGCTGCTGGTCGTCGATGCGATGACCGGCCAGGACGCGGTCGGCGTCGCCGAGGCCTTCGCCGAGGCGGCCGAGTTCGACGGGGTGGTGATGAGCAAGCTCGACGGCGACGCCCGCGGTGGCGCCGCGCTCTCGGTCAAGGCGGTGACCGGCAAGCCGATCCTCTTCGCCTCGACCGGCGAGAAGCTGGAGGACTTCGACCGCTTCCACCCCGACCGGATGGCCTCCCGCATCCTCGGCATGGGCGACGTGCTCAGCCTGATCGAGAAAGCCGAGCGGCAGGTCGACGAGAAGCAGGCACTCGATATCCAGGAGAAGCTGAAGCGGGACCAGTTCACGCTCGAGGACTTCCTCCAGCAGATGCGCCAGGTGCGCAAGATGGGCCCACTCAGCGGCCTGATCGGGATGATGCCCGGGACGGGGGCGATGAAGCAGTTGAAGAGCGCCGACGTCGACGAGGGCGAGCTGGACCGGGTCGAGGCGATCATCCTCTCGATGACCCCGGGCGAGCGGGCCGACCCGGGGACGATCAACGGCTCGCGGCGAAAGCGGATCGCGACCGGCTCCGGGACCAAGGTCCAGCACGTCAACCAGCTCGTCAAGCAGTTCGACCAGATGCGCAAGCTGATGCGGCAGATGGCCTCCGGCAAGATGCCGGACCCACAGCAGCTCGCGCAGATGGCCGGCGGCGCGCCGCGTCCCAAGGTCCGCAGGCGCTAACCTGCCCGATCCCAATG
>DATMRN010000024.1:0-2856 GCA_035566275.1 Solirubrobacterales bacterium
GTTCGGACCTCATGGCTGCCTGGTCCGCCTGGGGACGGGGAAGCTCCTCCATTTCTCGCTCGCGGTTGGCGAGACCCGCGCTCACCCACTCGTAGCTCCGGCGCAGGTCGGGAAGCTCCTTGCGCGCTGCCCTACCCCCGCTCTCAGCGGCGGCGATCCGGGCCTCGGCCTGGACGACGTTCTGGCGGGATTGCTCAACCCGCTCGGCGGCTTCGCGTAGGTGGGCGACCTTGCCGCCCTCCTCCTGCCCGCGCCGCACGAGGTCCGCGCGGCGCTCCACGAGCGCCGGGGTAGACAGCTCCGACAATTCGAAGCGCTGCGCCTCGTCGTGGGCGGCGGTCTGCGAACCGTCGCGCTGGGTGGCTTCTACGATGTGCTCAAGCCCCTCGCGCAGATACGGCGAGCGCGGTGCGTACTCCTCCCGCTGCGCCTGAATCTCCGGCGTCGCGTACAGATAGGTCTCCTCCCTACTGCGCGAGGTGGCTACGTAGAACTCCTGCTTGTCCATCGAGGGATCGGCCATCACGAAGGCGCGATCGACGGTGGTTCCCTGGGCGCAATAGGTGGTGACGGCGTAGGCGTGTTCCAGCGCTGGCGCATCGCCGTACGGGTTGGTTCGCGAAAGGTAGGCGGCGTCAACCTCGACCTCGCTGGGGCTGTCGATGCCTTTCAGGACGACCGTGCGGTCGGTCGGGTCCGCCTCGGCGATCGTCCAGCGCTCCCGGTTGTAGATGTCGAGCGTGCGGTCGTTGACGCGGGTGATGACCTGATCGCCAGCGGCAAAGGCGCTTCCGCCAACCTCGATCTCCTCGGAACCGACTCTCCCCCGCTCGCGCATCACGGCGCGCGCCAGCTCATTCAACTTCTCCACGTCGGCATTTCGCTTCGCGATCATCAAAGCGTCCTCGCCGCCGGCGAATGCCTCCTGCCAGTCGCGGACCATCGCCTCGCGCCGGGCCTCGGCGTTTGGGGCGACGATCACCCGCTCCTCGGAGCGGTAGAGCGAAAGCGCCTCGCGGCCCTCCCCTTCGCGAATGCGCTTCGCCGCTTCGCGGTCGGTCTCGTGGTGGTGGCGGATCACCTGGTCGAGGTAGATCGGCTCCGTGCGCTCGGCGAGCGCCGCAAACAACCCGCCAGCCTCGATCTCGCCGAGCTGCTGCGAATCGCCGAGCAGGACGAGCTTCGCCCCCGCATGGTCGGCGTGGGCAATCAAGCGGGCGAGGGCCGCGGAGTCCACCATTCCGGCCTCATCGACCAGGAGAACCGAGCCGCCAGCCAATCCCACGGTGCCAGCGCGCGCGGCGCGGTCAAGCTCGCCGAGCAGGCTGGCGATGCTGGTGGCCGACAGGCCCTCGGAGCGCATGACATTGGCGGCGCGCCAGGCGGGAGCCGCAGCGCGCAGCTCGATCCCCGCCTGCGCCCAGCCTTCGGCCGCCGCCACGATGGCGTAGGTCTTGCCGGTCCCAGCCTCGCCGATCACGACAGTCACTCCCTCGGCACTGGAAAGCAGGCGGCGCACCATCTCGCGCTGGTCTGCCTTCAGCGTGGGACGGGAACGGATCACCCGAGCCGCGATCAACTC
The DNA here is from genome assembly GCA_035566275.1 of Solirubrobacterales bacterium. Taxonomy (GTDB): domain Bacteria; phylum Actinomycetota; class Thermoleophilia; order Solirubrobacterales; family 70-9; genus DATMRN01. The sequence continues at coordinate 1,583 of DATMRN010000024.1, forward strand.
GCCCGCAGGAGGAACGCCCTGCGAACGCATCCGCTCGGCGGTGGCGAGGGCCTTGCGCTCAAGCTCCCAGATTCGCCTCGTCGTGAAGCGCGGTTCCTTCGTCCCCTCCGAGATCGGCAGGACCGCATCGCTGGCGAGAAACGCATCGGCGGTGCGCTCGATCTCCGCTGCCTCGCCTCCGTGTTGAAGCAGGCCCGCAACGGCCTGGATCACGTCGCGGCGGTCGAAGTGCGACACCCCCTCGGTGACGGCGAGGTCAAGCTGCTCGACCGTCAAGACCTGGCGGTCGGGAGTTGTGTGCTCGCCGAGCCGCACCGCTGAGAGATCAAGGCCGATCCCCTCGGCTTGCTCGCGCCAGCGTTGCCGAAGGTCGGCGCTTCCGATTCCCTGCTCCTTCGCTTCGCGGGTGGTCAGGTTGGCGATCTGGCGAAAACGGGCCGAAGCGCCGGGACCAGCGGCCTCGACGATTTCGGCCCGGCGGGTGGAGAACGCCCGAAGGTGGGCGTCGTCAAAGCCGCCAATCTCAGCGATGCCGTTGTGGACCTCCCGCCAGCGCGCGCCAAGGCTCTGGGTCAGCTCCTGACGGAACTGGGCCTCGAAGATGTAGCCCGCCGTCTTGGCGTATTCGTAGATCGCCGGGTGGTAGAGGCGAGTCCACTTGCCGTCCGGCCCCTGGGTGGCGTTGGCGACGAGGACGTGAACGTGAACCTGGGGATCGCCGTTTCGCGAGGAGCGATGGCGGTAGCCAGCGGCCAGAAAGCCGTTGCCCCGGACAAACTCGGCGTCGGCTCCGCGCCGGGTCCAGCAAGCCTCCCGTTGGAGGTAGCCGAGCGCGGCATCGAGAGATCGGCTGAGAGCGGCGGTCACGGCGGCGCTGGTCTCCGCGTCGCCCAAGGCCCAAAGCAGGGAGGCTGACTTGGGAACCGAGAAGGTGAGATCGAAGCCAGGGACCGCGCCGCGCCCGCCGACGGCGCGTAGGCCCAGCGGCTCGCCGGTCGCGGGGTTGTGGCCGGTCAGCATCGCCGTCAGTTGGTCGGCCTCAACCGCGCCGTCGAGGCCCAGGTCTTTGGCGGCGTCGCCGAGCCACTGACCCTCGGCCTCGCCCTCGCCGGAGTAGTAGTCCTCAGCGCCTTCGGCCACCTGATCGAGGTAGTAACGCTCCTGCCCTATGCCGAGCTTGCCAATCGAGAGCATCCACCCCATCTGTCCAACGAGAGGCGCTTTTGCCTCGGCCAATTTCGAAATTGATAGTGCGTGAGGGGGTTTGCTGTTGG
>DATMRN010000025.1:0-5969 GCA_035566275.1 Solirubrobacterales bacterium
TCCAACGGCCTGCTGCTTCAGGTCAACGGCCACGTTGTCCCCAACTACGCGGCGACGATGGTCGCCTTCGAGGAGGGCGACGTCGTCAACGGCAAGGTGGTGCGGATCGACAAGGACGAGGTCCTGGTCGACATCGGCTACAAGTCGGAGGGGGTCATCCCCTCCAACGAGCTCTCGATCCGCAAGTCGGTCGACCCCGCGGAAGAGGTCGAGCTGGGCGAGGACATCGATGCCCTCGTCCTCACCAAGGAGGACGCCGAAGGCCGCCTGATCCTCTCCAAGAAGCGGGCCCGCTTCGAGAAGGCCTGGCGCCGCATCGAGGCGGCGGCCGAGTCGGGCGAACCGGTCGAGGGAGGCGTGATCGAGGTCGTCAAGGGGGGCCTCATCCTCGATCTCGGGGTGCGCGGCTTCCTGCCCGCCTCGCTGGTCGACATCCGCCGCGTCCACAACCTTGACGAGTTCATGGGCCAGACGCTGGAGTGCAAGGTGATCGAGCTGAACCGCAGCCGCAACAACGTGGTGCTGTCGCGGCGGGCGGTCCTCGAGGAGGAGCGCAAGGAGGTCCGCGAGCAGATCCTCGGCCGCCTGGCGCCCGGCCAGGTCGTCGAGGGCAAGATCTCCAACATCGTCGACTTCGGCGCCTTCGTCGACCTCGACGGGATCGATGGCCTGATTCACATTTCCGAGCTTTCCTGGAGCCACGTCAACCATCCCTCCGAGGTCGTCGCGATCGGCGACACGGTGCGGATCAAAGTCCTCGACATCGACCGCGACCGCCAGCGCATCTCGCTCGGCCTCAAGCAGACGCAGGAGGACCCGTGGCAGCGAGTGGTCAGCACCCACCGCCCCGGCGACGTGCTGGAGGGAGCTGTGACCAAGGTCGTCGCCTTCGGCGCCTTCGTCGAAATCCTGCCGGGGGTCGAGGGCCTGGTCCACATCTCCGAGCTTGCCGACCACCACGTCGAGAACCCCAGCGAGGTGGTCGAGCCGGGCGCCACGCTCAACGTCAAGATCCTCGAGATCGACGAAGAGCGCCGGCGCCTCTCGCTCAGCATCAAGCAGGTCGAGGACCAGAACATGCCGATGCAGGATCTTGGTGACCAGATCCAGGCGGCCGAGGAGGCCTCGGCTGAGGACGCAGACGGGGATATGGGTTCCGCCGAGGGCTCGGACGCCGCGCCCGCTGCCGAGGCTCCAGCTGACGAGTCCGAGGCCGCGGAGTCGGCAGTGGATATCGAGTCCGGGGCCGAGCAGGAGCCTGAGGCTCCAACCGACTCTTAGCTCCGGCCGATGCCGCTTACCATCGGCCTAACCGGCGGCATCGCGGCCGGCAAGTCCGAGGCGCTTGCGGCGTTCGAGCGGCTCGGGGCGGCGACGATCTCCAGCGACGCGATCGTCCACGAGCTGCTCGATTCTGAGCCGCTGCTGAGTCGCCTGACCGAGCGTTGGGGCGCCGACATAGCGCCGCAGGGGCGGGTCGACCGCACCCGGATCGGCGAGATCGTCTTCGCCGACCCCGAGCAGCTGACCTGGCTGGAGGCTCAGAGCCACCCGCTGGTGGGTGAGCGGGTCGGCGCCTGGCTCGGCGCCCTGCCGGCCGACGCCGAGGTCGCCGTGGTCGAGGTGCCGCTGCTGTTCGAGGCCGGGATGGAGGGCGTCTTCGACACCACGGTCGCGGTCGTCACCGCCGAGGACATCCGCCGCTCGCGCTCCGAAGCGCGCGGCCACGCCCTGGTCGGCGAGCGCGAGGCCCGCCAGCTGGCGCAGGAGGAGAAGGCCGAGCGCGCCGAGCACGTGGTCGAGAACGACGGCACGGTCGAGGATCTCGAGCGGGCGCTGTCCGCCCTGATCGAGACGCTGCGGGAATGAGGAGGTGGCTCATCGGGGGCACGGCCGTCGCCGCCGGCGTCGCGGTCGCCCTGCTGCTCGGCGTGGTCGGGGACGTCAACCACGCGATCCAGGAGCTCACCCTGCCCCTGACCCACGAGGACGTCATCCGCCAGCAGTCGCAGGAAAAGGGCGTCGACGCGGCGCTGATCGCCGCGGTTATCTACTCGGAGTCGCGCTTCAGCGAACAGACCTCCCGCGCCGGGGCGCGGGGGCTGATGCAGATAACCCCCGCCACGGCCCGCGACATCGAGCGGCTCAGCGGCGGCACCACCTTCAAGCTCAGCGACCTCTCCGATCCCGAACTCAACATCCGTTACGGGACCTTCTACCTGCGCCAGCTTCTCGACCGCTACGAAGGCAACGAGGTCGCCGCGCTCGCCGCCTACAACGCCGGGCCGGGCAACGCCGACAAATGGGGCGGCGCCTCGCTGAAGCTCGGCGACATCCCGCTCTCGGAGACTCGCGGCTACGTCGCCGAGGTCCTCGAAAAGCGCAAGGCCTACCGCGAAAAGTACGCGAAGGAGCTGGGGTACTGAGGCCCGACGCCCCCAAGCCCCGCGTTGCCGCCCTGGCCCTGGCGGTCGGCCTGGTCCTGGCCGACTCCTCGGTCGTCGTCCTGGCGCTGCCGCAGATCTACCGCGAGCTGAACACCAGCGTCGCCGGCGTCACCTGGGTGCTGGTCTCCTTCAACCTGGTGATGGCCCTGGCCGCCGTCCCCGCCGCCCTGGTGGCGCGCCGGGTGGGGCCGGGCCGCACCGCGGCGGTCGGCCTCGCCGTCTTCGCCGGCGCCGGCCTCGCCTGCGGCCTCTCCGACCACCTCTCGACGCTGATCGTCGCCCGCTGCGTGCAGGCGCTGGGAGGCGCGGCCGCTGTCACCGCGGCGCTGGAGCTGCTCCCCGCGACGGTGGGGTCGGAGCGCCGCGCCACCGCCGTCTGGGCGAGCGCCGGCGCGACCGGCGCCGCGCTGGGCCCCGCGGTCGGCGGCATCCTCACCGAGCTGGTCTCCTGGCAGTCGATCTTCCTGCTCCAGGTGCCGGTCGCGATCGCCGCCGCCGCCCCGATCTTCGCCGTCGCCAGGCACGAGGCGGCGACCGGGATCGTCGAGCCGGAGCTGCGCAAGACGGGCCGCCCGCACCTGCTCGCCAACCTGGCGCTGGCGATGGTCTCGGCGGCGATCGCCGCGGCGCTCTTTCTGCTCGTCCTGCTGCTGATCGAGGGCTGGCGGCTGAGCCCGATCGGCGCCGCGATCGTCGTCTCCGCAATGCCGCTCTCGGCCTTGGCCGGCAGCCGCCTCGGGCCGCTGGTCCCCAGCGCCAGGGCGCGCGCCGCGGCCGGGGCGATCCTCGTCTCCGGCGGCTTGGGCGGGCTGGCGCTGCTGCCCCACGCGGAGGTGGTGCTGACCCTGCCGCCTCAGATCCTGATCGGAGTCGGGCTCTCACTGGTGCTCTCGGCGCTGACCGAGACCGCCCTCGGCGGCCGCGCGCCGCAGGCGATCCACGGCGGCTGGACGATCTCCGCCCGCCACGCGGGCGTCGTCATCGGCCTGCTGGCGCTGACCCCGATCTTCACCGCCGACATCGCCCAGCAGCGCCGCGACGCGATCGACGCCGGCACTGCGGTGGTCCTCGACTCCCGCGTCAGCCCGCTGCTGAAGATCGAACTGGCGCAGCGCATCGAGATGCGCATGGAAGGGGAGCGGGGGAGGGTGCCGACGATCGGCCCCGCCTTCGAACCGCTGCCGGCCGATCCCACCGAGAGGGCGGCGGTGCTCCAGCTGCGGGGCGAACTCCAGAATCAGCTCGACCGCGGCGCCACCCACGCTTTCAGCCCGTCGTTCCTGCTCGGAGCCCTGCTCGGCCTGCTGGCGCTGATCCCGATCGGGCTGGCGAGGAGGGTGAGCCTGTGAGCGGGGTTCTCAGGGGGCGAATCCTGGTCGGGGGCGCGATCGTCGCCGCGGTTGTGCTGGTTGGTGTCTACCTGGCGGCGGGCGGCTCCTCCTACGTGCCGGCCAAGACCCAGGACCCCTGCAGGCATCGGCCCTGGCGCAACCCGGAAGGCATCCAGGCGATCGCCGAGCAGTTCTCGCTCTCGGCACTCGATGGCGCCGCCTGCAGGCTGGGGGTCTCGCGGGAGACGCTGGCGCAGGCCCTCGCCAGCCCGCAGGCGCGGGCCAGCTTCAGCCGGCGCTACGGGATCGGCGACGCGAAGCTGGCGGAAGCGATCCGCGCCGGCCTGGTGCGCGCGGTCGACGACGCCGAACGCGCCGGCGCCCTCAGCCCCTTCCTCGCCGCGCCCCTGCGCGAAGCGGTGCGGCGGATCCCACTCGAGCGGGCGATCGAACTGGTCAAGGACGCCCGTTCGCTACTCGACAACGCCCAGACCTTCCTCGGCCCGGCCGGCGGCCTGCTGGAACGGTTCCTGCCTTGACTACTGTCCTTTCTTGATCTGAAAGCGGCTGGTCTTCGGACTCCAGCCGATTCCCGCGCAGAGCTCCGCCAGCGTGGTGTCGAGGGCGCCGGCGAGCTTCACGATCGTGCCGAGGCGCGGCTCACGGCCGCCCCGCTCGAGCAGGGAGATCTCGGTCCGGTGCAGCTCGCAGCGGAAGCCGAGCTCCTCCTGCGAGATGCCCTGCCTGCGACGCGCCCGGCGCAGGTTGACGGCAAAGCGCTCGCGTGGCTCCACGCACCGGATCTTCCGTGTCTGAAGACGAAAGCTCTACAGACAAAACATTTCGCACCCGGGACTGGGTCGCGAGCCGTGTCGTCGGCCATTTCGGCGACGCGTGGTCGCCTCGCTATGTTCATCTGGTGCCCGAGTTCAAGCTGAACCCCGCCTACACGCCGACCGCCGACCAACCGAAGGCGATCTCCGGGCTGGCCGAGGGGCTAGAGGCTGGGGAGAGGTTCCAAACGCTGCTCGGCGCCACCGGGACCGGGAAGACGTTCACGATGGCCGCGACGATCGCCGCAGTCCGGCGCCCCTCGCTGGTGATCGCTCACAACAAGACACTCGCCGCACAGCTCTGCAACGAGTTCCGCGAGTTCTTTCCCGACAACGCGGTCGAGTACTTCGTCTCCTACTACGACTACTACCAGCCCGAGGCCTACGTCCCCGCCCAGGACCTCTACATCGAGAAGGATTCCTCGATCAACGACGAGATCGACCGCCTCCGCCACGCCGCCACGGCGGCGCTGTTCGCCCGCCGCGACGTGGTCATCGTCGCCTCGGTCTCCTGCATCTACGGGATTGGCTCGCCGCAGGTCTACAACGAAAAAATGCAGCTCTTCAAAGTCGGCGGGCAGCTCGATCGCGACGAGGTGCTGCGCAAGCTGGTCAAGATGCAGTACCAGCGCAATGACTCGGTCCTGGGCCGCGGCTCTTTCCGGGTGCGCGGCGAGGTGCTGGAGATCATGCCCTCCTACGCGGAGTCGGCCTACCGGATCTCCCTGTTCGGCGACGAGATCGAGGGGATCCAGCACTTCGATCCGCTGACCGGGGAGGTGCTTGACACGATCGACCACGTCTCGGTCTGGCCCGCCTCTCACTACGTGACCAGGGACGAGACGCTGGAGCGCGCGGTCGAGGAGATCCGCGCCGAACTGAACGCCCGCACCGCGGAGCTGGAGGCCGAGGGCAAGCAGCTCGAGGCTCACCGGCTGCGTCAGCGCACCGCCTACGACATCGAGATGCTGAAGGAGATCGGCTTCACCTCCGGGATCGAGAACTACTCGCGCATCCTCGACGGCCGCCCCGAGGGCAGTCCCCCGCACACCCTGATCGACTACTTCCCCGACGACTTCGTCGTCTTCGTCGACGAGTCCCACCAGACGATTCCCCAGATCGGCGGCATGTACGAGGGGGACCGCTCGCGCAAGCAGACGCTGGTCGACTACGGCTTCCGGCTGCCCTCGGCGATCGACAACCGGCCGCTCAAGTTCGACGAGTTCCTGGAGCGGGTTCCCAGGCTGGTGATGGTCTCGGCGACGCCGGGCGCCTGGGAGCTCCGTCACTCGACCGTTATTGCCGAGCAGCTGATCCGCCCGACCGGACTCGTCGATCCCGAAGTCGAGCTTCGCCCG
>DATMRN010000026.1:0-3559 GCA_035566275.1 Solirubrobacterales bacterium
ACCCCCATCACGTCCTCGCGCCCTCCGACCGCGCCGCACGGCAGTCCGCCGCCGATCGCCTTGGCGAGCGCGATCAGATCGGGGGTCACGTTGAAGCGTTCGGTGGCTCCGCCCGGAGCGATCGTGACGCCGGTCTTCACCTCGTCGAAGATCAGGAGAGCGCCATGCCGGTGCGCGATCTCCCTGACCTTGTCGAGGTAGCCGTGGTCCGGCAGGACGATGCCGACGTTCATCATCGCGGGCTCGACGATCACCGCCGCGACCTCGCCCCGGTGCTCCGACATCGCCGCCTCCAGCGCGTCCGGGTCGTTGAACGGCACGACGGTCGTGAGCTCGACGATCGCCGCGGGGATGCCCTCGCTCTGGGGGACCGACGCCGGGTGGTCGGCCGCGCCCATCAGCGCCGGCGGCGGCTCGACCGACACCATCAGCGCGTCGTGATGGCCGTGGTATGACGCCTCGATCTTGATCAGGCGGTCGCGTCCGGTGAACGCGCGCGCGATCCGAACAGCGTCGAGGGTCGACTCGGTGCCGGAGTTGGTGAAACGCCACTTTGGCTGGCCAAAGCGGCGGGCGAGCTCTCTGGCGACGATGACGACGTTCTCCACCGGCTGCGCGAAGTGGGAGCCGAGCTCGATCTGCCGGCGCACCGCGTCCACGATCTTCGGGTGGGCGTGCCCCACGACCATGACGCCGAAGCCGTTGTGGAAGTCGACGTATTCGTTGCCGTCGACGTCCCAGACGCGGCTGCCCTGGCCGTGGGTGACGTAGACGGGCCAGGGGTCTCTCTCCTGGAAGGAAGAGGGAACGCCGTTCGGCATCACCTCGACGGCGCGCTTGAAGGTCTCCGCGGAGCGGGCGGTCCTGTTGCGGAGCTGCTCCTGCTGGGCCTCGGTCAGCGCCGCGATCCGCTTGCGGTCGATCTCCTCCACCCGGTCAAGACTAACCGCGGCGCAGCTCCGCCCGCTTGATCTTGCCGCTGGTCGTCTTCGGCAGCTCGGTGGCGAACTCGACGATGCGGGGGAACTTGTAGGGGGCGGTGGCACGCTTGCAGTGCTCCTGCAGCTCGCGCGCCAGCTCGTCGCTGGGCTCGCGGTCGCGGGGGACGACGATGGCGCGGACGACGGCGCCGCGCTCGGGGTCGGGGGCGGCGACCGCGGCGGCTTCGGCGACGTCGGGGTGGGAGAGCAGCGCCGACTCGACCTCGAAGGGGCCGATCCGGTAGCCGGAGGAGAGGATGATGTCGTCGTCGCGGCCCTCGAAGAAGAGGTGGCCGTCCTCCTCGGCGCGGACCAGGTCGCCGGTTCGCCACCACTCGCCCTCGAAGCGCTCGCCGTCGAGGTAGCGGGAGAAGAAGGTGGGGGAGGAGGCGGCCCTGAGCTGCAGCTCTCCCTCGACGATCCGCGTCTCGATCCCAGGCAGCGGCTTGCCCATCGAGCCCTCGCGGACGGGGTCGCCGGTCAGGTTGCCGGCGATGTGGCCGGTCTCCGTCTGGCCGTAGCCGTCGGCGGGCTCGAGCCCGGTCGCGTCGCGGAAGACGGCGATCGTCTCGGGCTCCAGCGGCTCGCCGGCGGAGACCATGCGGCGCAGGGCGGGGAGGGGGCGCAGGGCGGTGCGCTTGGCCAGCATCCGGTACTCGGTCGGCGCCTGGCAGAGGACGTTTACCCTCAGCGCCTCGGCGAGATCGAGCCGCTCGGCGGGGTCGAAGCGCCCGTCGTGGATGACCGCGACGGCGCCGGTCAGCCATGGCGCGAGGAAGACGTTGCGGGCCGACTTCGACCACCCGGTCGCCGTCGTGCACCAGACCAGCTCCCCCTGGCGCGAGCCGAGCCAGTGCTCGGCCTGGGTGCGCTGTCCGGCCAGGTAGCGGTAGGCATGGACGACGCCGCGCGGCTCGCCGGTCGTGCCGGAGGTGAAGACGATCAACGCCGGGTCCTCCGCGTCCATGTCCTCGATCGCGGCCGGGGTCTCCTGCGCCCGGTCCTCGTCGAGCACGCCGGCGACCTCGGCCATCGTCATCGCCGGCACGCCGTCCGGAAGCTCGGCGAGCGGCCCTTCCTCGCCGACGCACAGCTTCGGCGCCGCGGCGGCAACCCGTAGCTCCAGGTCGTGGCGGCGCAGCTGGGTGCTGCAGGGCAGGGCGACCGCGCCCATCCGCCAGCAGGCGAGCAGCGTCAGCGCCCACTCGACCCGGTTGCCGGCCAGCGTCATCACCACGTCGCCGCGATGGACGCCACGCGCGGCGAAGGCGCCGGAGAGCCCGGCGGAGCGGGCGATCAGCTCGCCGAAGTGCCAGTCGCGCCGGTTCCCCCCGGAGTCGATGGCGACGATCCCCAGCCGCGAGGCGGGAGAGCGCTCAAGCACGTCCTCGACGAAGTTCACGGCCGCCAGTCTGCCGCAGCCGCCGCAGCCCTGGCTTTTTACTGCTCGTAGAGCTTGAGGACGCGGACCGTGCCGTCGGGGGCGGCGTCGACGCAGAGGTTGCAGAGGACGCACTCGTCGAGGTTGTCCTCGACCACCTCGACGCCGCCCCCGGTCGCATTGAAGATGTCGACTGGGCAGACCTCCTCGAGCTTGGCGGCCAGCGCGGCATCGGAGGCGACGGAGGCGTCGACCTCGACGTCGATGAAGATCGCGCTCATACGGCGGCTCCCAGCTTCTCCTTGACGGCGTCGGGGATCTCGTCGATCCGCTCGACGACGCGGATTCCCGCGGCTTCGAGCCGGGCGATCTTTTCGGTCGCCGTGTCCTCTTTGCCCTCGACGATCGTGCCCGCGTGGCCGAAGCTCATCCCCTTCATCTCCTCGTCGTCCATGAACTTGCCGGCCATGAAGGCGACGATCGGCAGGCGCGAGCCGTTCTCCTTCACCCACTCGGAGAGCTGCGCCTCCATGCGACCGCCGGGCTCGGTGTAGATCACGATCGCCTTGGTCTGCTCGTCGGCCTCGAAGTAGGGCATCAGCTCGGCGTAGGTGGAGCCGATGATCGCATCGCCGCCGATCGAGACCGCGGTGGAGACGCCGAGGCCGGCCTGGGTCAGCGAGGAGGAGATCTCGGTGGTCATCCCGCCCGAGCGGCTCATCACGCCGACCGGGCCGGGAGCGTAGGCCTTGGCGGCGTCCTTGGCCGGACCGCCGATGCCGCCCATCTTGCAGACCTCGGGGACGATCAGGCCGAGGCAGTTGGGCCCGATGATTCGCGCTCCCCGCATGTTCGCCAGCTCGACCATCTGGGCGACGTCGCGGCGCGGGATGCGCTCGGTGACGATCACGATCAGCTCGATCCCGTTCTCGATCGCCTCCAGCACCGCGTCCTTGGTGAAGGCGGGGGGGACGGTGACGACCGAGCCGTCGATCGGGCCGCCGTAGTTCTCGATCGCCTGGGCGACCGTGTCGAAGACCGGCACCCCGTGGACGTCCCGGCCCTTGCGCCCCGGGGTCACCCCGCCGACGACCTTGGAGCCGTAGTCGAGGCACTCCCTGGTCAGGTTGACCGCCTCCCGGCCCGTAATCCCCTGGACGATGAAGGTCGTCTCCTTGCTCAGCAGGATGCTCACGCC
>DATMRN010000027.1:0-2261 GCA_035566275.1 Solirubrobacterales bacterium
GCCGAACGGCTTGGTCACGTAGTCGTCCGCGCCGGCCTCGAGGGCACGGACTTTCTGCTCCTCTTCGCCGACCGCCGAGAGGACGAGGATCGGCATCTCACTCCAGGCGCGGAGCTGGGCGCAGACCTCGACTCCGTCGCCGTCGGGGAGGACGAGGTCGACGATCGCCGCGTCCGGGCGTCGCAGCGCGGCTGCGTCGAGCGCCTCCCGCGCTGTTTCGGCGCCGATCGTCTCGAAGCCCGCCTCGCGCAGGATCACCTTGAGGGCGCGCAGAATCTGCGGCTCGTCGTCGCAGACGAGGATCGCCCCGCCCTCGCCGTTCACCCGACCTCCTGGGGCACGGGGTGGGATTGTTCGGCACGGGGTTCGAAGGGCAGCTCGATGACGAAGGTCGTGCCCTGACCCGGAACCGACTCGGCCCAGACGCGGCCGCCGTTGACCTCGACCAGGCCACGGACGATGGCCAACCCCAGGCCCGAGCCCTCGTGAGGGCGGTCGTCGGGCCGCTGGTAGAAGGGCTCGAAGACGTGGTCGAGATCGGCCGGCGGGATGCCGGGCCCGCGATCGACGACGCGGATCACGACCCGGTCGCCGAGCGCTCTGCCGCGGACGAGAGACTGCTCGCCGCCCGAGAACCGAACCGCGTTCTCGAGCAGGTTGGCGATTGCGCGCTCCAGCTGCGCAGCGTCGGCCCTGACGAAGGGGAGGTCGTTGTCGATCGAGACGCGGATCAGCTCGCCGCGCCCGCCCAGGTCCTCGACCGCCGCGGCGACCACCTCCTCGATCGAGCACCAGTCCGGCCGCGGCTGCGCCTGCCCCGCTTCCAGACGCGAGAGGTCGAGCAGCTTGTCGACCAGGCCGGAGAGCCGCGACGCCTCGTCGGTCACCGCCTTGGCGAGGGCCCGGCGGTCGTTTTGCTCGATGCCTGGGGAGGTCAGCGCCTCGCCGGCGGCGAGGATCGCGGTCAGCGGCGAGCGCAGGTCGTGGGAGACCGCCCGCAGCAGCGCCGTCTTCACCTCGTCGCTGCGACGCAGCGCCTCGGTCTCGATCGTCGCGGCCTGCAGGCGCTCGCGGTCGGCCAGCAGGGCGAAGGCGGCCTGCACCGCCAGGTTGGCTTCGCGCCGGCGCCGCTCGGCCTCCCGGGCCCGTGCTCGCGACTGCTCGGCGAGGGAGCTGGCGATCGCGGCCACGATGAAGAAGACCACCAGCGCAACCCAGTTCTCGCTCTTGGCGATGTCGAGCGTGCCGGTGGGGGGGATGTGGAAGAAGTTGAAGGCCGCGGCGCTGGCGACCGAGGTGAAGAGGCCGGGCCAGAGGCCGTAGTAGGTGGAGACGATCAACACCCCGAGCATGTAGACGACCCCAGTGGAGACCGCAGGGGTGATCTCGCGCAGCGGATAGATCGCCGCGGTGCAGAGGGCGACGCAGCCGATCGAGACCAGCAGCCCGACAGCGAGCTGGCTCATTCGCCGATCCAACGCACGATAATGGTGGTTATGTGAACTCAACCCGGACCTCCGGGTTGAGTCCCCAAGCTGCAGCCCGTCGATTCACCCCTCGCAATCTACGCGAGGAGGCAAGAATGGCGGAGTACCGGCTGCCGACGGTTGAGGGCCGTGAGCTTCTGATCCGGCCCTGTGTGGCGGCTTCCCGGCCGCAGCTGCAGGTCGCGGTTCTCAGCAGCCGCGGCAACATCATGGAGGCGGCCACGATCGAGGCCGGCGACATCCTCGGTCTCTGCCGGGGAGTCGCCAAGGTCTGCCGGGAGGCGAACGAGCGATTCGCCCGAGCCCAGAAGGCGGAGAAGGTCGCCGCCGCCGCGCGTTACACGGCGGCGCTGGCCCGTAACCCCTGGCTGAATGGCGAGAAGGGCGTCTTCCCCGATGAGACCTATATCGGGAGGCCCCGGTGAGTCCCCGGCGGTTTCATGTGAAACGTCACAAAGTGTTACGAACGCTTGTTCGCTCCCTGATCGGCCCGGCGGTGGCCGCGATCGGCGTCGTGCTGCTCGCCGGCTGGGCCCGCGGGACGCTGGCCTACCAGCTGCTCGCCGGCGCCCTGGTCCTCGTCTGCTTGTGGTGGGGGCTGCGGTGACGACGCTCACCTACACCGGCGAGCTCATCGTCCTCACCTGCTGGTGCGGGATGGCTCATGCCGTCCCGTCCGATCTCCGCCGCCACCAGGAACGACAGCACCGAGACGGGAGGAGGCAGGTGAGCATCTACTGCCCACTCGGGCACTCCTACTTCATCGCCGCGCAG
>DATMRN010000028.1:0-8284 GCA_035566275.1 Solirubrobacterales bacterium
CCGGGCTGCGCCCGGCCTCCTCCGGCCCGATCTGGCTGGGCCATGACCAACTCACAGCCACAGCCCAGAAAGCCGACGCCCAAACAGCTCAGATACCTAAAGGACCTGGCGCTCAGAACCGGCGGGTCCTTCGCCTACCCGCAGAGCTTCGATCAGGCCGATTGCGAGATCAAGCGCCTGCGCAGGGCAAAGCGAACTCCCACGGCGGACCGTCGCCGCGAAGCCCGCGAGCTCAGCCGCGAGATGGCAGAGCGCAGAGGTGACGCGGCGGCCGTTTGCGCCGACGAGCTCGGCGGCTACGGCTCGAACGCCACCTGGCGCTGACGCATCGACCACGCGACCAAGGAGATCCTCATGGCGAAGAACAGACGCCGCAAGGTACCCACCGAGGAGGAGCGCGCCGAGCGGCGAGCCGCCGAGCGCGAGCTGATGGCAGACGCGATCGAGAAGCTGCGCTCAAGCGAGGGCTGGCAGCGCTGGCTTCGCGTCCGCCGCCATTTCCATACCTACAGCTTCCACAACCAGCTGCTGATCGCCCACCAGTGCCCGCACGCGACCCGGGTCGCCGGCTTTCGCCGCTGGCTCGAGCTCGGCTACGCAGTCAGAAAGGGCGAGCACGGGATCCGGATCTGGGCACCCTGCCCGCCCTCGAAGAAGAAGCTGCGCGAGTGGCGCCAGGCGGGCGCCGATCCAGAGACAAAGCCGAGGACCTACTTCCGCCTCGCCGCCGTCTTCGATCGCTCGCAGGTCGAGCCGCTGCCGGAGTTCCCCGGCGGACCCGTCGACCTGGAGCTGCCGATCGAGCCGGTCGAGGGTGAGGGCCTCGCGCATCTCTTTGAGCCGCTGGCGAACTTCGGCGCTTCACTCGGCTTCCCGGTTTCGGTCGAGGAGATCCCCGGCGCTGCCCAGGGCTTCTGCGACCGGGGCGCAAAGCGGATCGCGGTTGAAGTGGTGGGAGAGCGGTTCTCGGCTAACGCCCAGGTCTCGGTCGCGGTCCACGAGCTGGCCCACGCCCTCGTCGGCTGCGAGCGCCGCGAGGAGGACCCGGCCCTGACCTACGCCGAGGAGGAGGTCGTGGTCGAGTGCGTCGCCTTCAGTGTCTGCTCGACGGTCGGCCTTGACACCGCCGGCGCCTCGGTCCCCTACATGACGAGTTGGAGCAAGGGTGAGGAGATCGAGCGCTACGCCGAGCTGATCGACCGCCTGGCGAGTCGGCTCGAGGACGCAGCTCTGGCCGTCATCACCCCAGAGGAGGACAAGGTAGCTGTCTCCTCCTGATTGTCGAAAACGACGGCCGCTGTCCGAACAGCAGTTTGGATTGAAGTGCCGCCGATGGTGAGCGGAGTAGATGCAGCGAGCCGTGCGACTGGACAACTCCTGTGTGGCGCTTTCGGTCTCCAGAGAGGCAGTCCGATTTCCTCCCACCAGGCTGGCACGCGCCTCCCGCGCTTCAACCCCGCAAGGGGGTTCCCCTCCGCCTTCGGCTCCGGTTCCGCGCGCTCGGTCGCGCGCCCTACCTGGGCTCGTCAAACGAACCACCTCTCAAAGGAGGCCCGAAATGCAAAACATCAACTCAGTCGTGATCACCGGCAACCTGACCCGTGATCCGGACCTGCGCTCCACCGAGGGCGGCACCAAGGTCGCCAACCTGCGGGTAGCGGTCAACGGCCGTCGCAAGAACGGCAACGAAGAGTGGGTCGACAAGCCCAACTACTTCAACGTGACGGTCTGGGGAGCCCAGGGCGAGAGCTGCGCGGAGTACCTGGCCAAGGGTCGCCCGGTGGCGGTCGAAGGCCGGCTCAACTTCCGCGAGCGCGACACCGACGACGGTCACCGCGAGTACGTCTCGATCATCGCCGAAACGGTCCAGTTCCTCGGCGGCAAGCCGAAGGACGAGGATGGTGGGGCCGAGGAGCCCGAGCAGGCCGAGGAGGCCAGCGAGGAGGACGCGGACGACATCCCGTTCTAGACTCGAATCGCCCAAGGGCGTCCACCCGCGAGGGTGGGCGCCCTTTTTTTGTTGCAGCTACTCAGCAAGCACGCGGGCGAGAGCTCGCCAGCGGGCTTGGCGATAGCGGTACATCAGCGCCGCAAACAGGGCCGCCAGGGGCGTGAGAGCGCGGATATGTGCCTTTATCTCGACGGCATCCGTGTAGCAACAGCTCGTGGAGGAGGTCGGCACGAACGTGAGCCGATGATTCCAGACTGCGATCGGCCCACCGTACTCGTGCGAGACGATCTCCTCAGGTGTGAAGCGCTCAATGCGGATCTCATGCGTCCACCCGGGGATCCGTCCCAGCCAACGCAGGTGAAGCGAAATCTCCGCGCCCTCGACTATCCGCTCAGGCACCTGCGTCTCGGGAGTGATGGTCACCCAGGGCCAGAGCACATGGCGGACGGTTTCGGGACGCTGCGCTAGCTCGTACGCGCGCTCGGCCGGGATGGAAAGCTCGGTGCTTACGGTGACATTCATTGGTGCGTATTATGAGCGATTACTCGTGTTTGACAACTCGCATTCGCACTCCATGGGCCTGGGCAAGTGGCGCAGCCGCTAAATCCCTTGAAGGAGCCAAAGCAGGCTCGATCACGTGAGACCTACGAGGCCATCCTCGGGGCAGGGGCTCAGGTTTTTGAGCGCAGGGGCTACGCGGGCGCGACCACCAATCGGATCGCGGAGCGAGCCGGTGTCTCGATCGGCTCGCTCTACCAGTACTTCCCCAACAAGGACGCGATCCTCGTTGCATTGGCGGAGCGCCACGTGCGGCAAGGCAGCGAGCACCTCGCACCTCTTGTCGCCGCCTTTGCGGCAAATCCGCCGCCGGTGCGCGAAGGCCTTGAGCTGCTTGTTGGCGCGATGGTCGAGTTGCACGCCGACTCGCCCCGCCTTCACCGCGTCCTCTTTGAGGAGTGTCCTCGCCCAGCCGCGCTACAGGAGCGACTTGACGTTATCCAGCGGATCGCAGTCGAGGCGACGGAGGCGTGGCTCTCCGGCCGCACTGAGGTCGACGTCGCGGACAGGCACCTCGCGGCGGAGCTGGTCGTGCAGACAGTGGAGGGGGTCACCCACGGCCTCGTGATCCATCCTCGGCCTGGCCACAAGCCCACCGACTATGCGGCAGAGACCGCCCTTCTTCTCTTGCGCTACCTATGCCCATCGGTGTGGCGCAGCGCCGGCTGACCGGACGCGCCCAACACGTCGCCGAAACGATCAAGTTCCTCCTCCGGCGCGCCGGAGAACGAGGCGCCGGACGAGACAGAGCCCAAGCGGGCCGGTGAGGAGGGCGAGGACGACATCCCGTTGTAGACTTGAGTCGCCCAAGGGTGCTCACTCCGTCTTCCTGGGTGGGCGACCATGTGGCCTGAAGCCGCGTGAAGCAATAATCGCGGCGTGATTGGGCGCTCTGATATTGCCGTTGGCAAACTTCCGTATCGGCCGGATAAGCGCCGACAGCGCAGCTGTGAGCGGTGAAGGCGGCGAGTTGAGCCCCGCCCTTGCGGTGCCGCTCACCTTGCAGCTCGACCCTCGCGAGGAGCAAGACACGATCGCCGTAACTGAGGTCGAGGCTGATCTCCTGTTATCCACTCAGCCCCCGAGTGGTCTCGGCATCCAGCTTGGCACCCCCGCGCGCGGTTCGGCCACTGGCATGGTCGGCGGGCTTTGGCGCACGATCGCGGCCGCGCCGTACGAGCGCCAGTTCACGCTCCGCTTCGCCCTCGCGCGCGAGCAGGTGCGCTTGCTGGAAGACCACGCGCATCGCTTCGGCGCGGACCCGGTGCCGTTGGAACTACGGCTCAGGTTTGCCGCCGCCTGGCTGCGGCAGAGCACCAACGCCCCGAGCCCTGGCCCCGCCGACCATCCAGTTCCGGCATTCCTCGGGTTTGCCGTCGACCTGTGGCAATTGTCAGAAACAAGAGTCGAGCCGCTGCGGATCGAACTCGCCCGCGATGACTGGGCCGCTCGAATCCTGCCCGCGCTGGGTGCGGACCGGATTCGATTGCTGGCAGTACGCCTGCCGCGCGCCGCGGGGACAGTGGGCTCCGAGGCGATCGCAGCCTTCGACCTGGCTCGCTCTGCCTACGACGCCGGCGAGTACCGTCGGGCGGTGCAGGCCTGTCGCGACCTCCGCGAGGCCGTCGAGACCAAGCTGGGTGCGGTCAACGGGGTCCGGGTCGCCGATCGAGTCGGGGAGCGGCTGGGCTGGCCTGAGGACTCGCCGGCTCGAGAGTTCCTCGACAACCTCTGGAAGACGCTCAGCGACGTGAGCAGCGCCGCGAACCACAACCGCGGGCGGCAGCTCGCCGTCGCGGACGCCCGCCTCGCGGTGTTAATTGCAGGCAGCACCATCGAATACATCACCGAGCTAACCGAACCAGATACCACCACATAGACACAACTCAGCAAGCCACCAGTCCCTCCAGCAGAGCGGCCACATCAGAAACCAGGAGCGATCCAGACCCTCAACGCTCCCGCTCCTAGCCCCCCCGATAGCCCCAACCTCGCAGCCCGACACACTACGAACCCTCCGGTTCACCCGATGCAAGCAGGCCGCGCGGTGGACAACAGGGGCGATGGTGGGAGTGACGAAGATCGGCCACGGAAATGCCGACTACTGGATCAATGCCGTAGCCGAAGGCGGCGATGATTACTACACGAAGCCCGGCGAGGCGCCGGGGGAGTGGATGGGGGAGCTGGCCGCCGAGCTCGACCTCGCCGGCCAGGTCGAGCGCGATGCCTACGCCGCCGTTCTCGCCGGGAAGCATCCCGTCACCGGCGCCGTCCTGGTCGCCCGGCCCGAGCCCAGGAAGTTCGTTGACGCCGAAGGGCGAGAGCGGCGCCTCGACCCGATCCTCGGCTACGACATCCGCTTCGCAGCGCCGAAGTCGGTCTCCTTGCTCTACGCGGCCGGCTCGCCCGAGGTCCACGCCGCGATCCTGCGCGCCCACGACCACGCCGTCGCCGAGGCGGTCGGCTACCTGGAGAGGACCGCCTCCTTCGTGCAGCGAGGCAAGGGGGGCGTCTTGATCGAGTCGGGGTCCGGCTTCCTCTCGATGAGCTTCCGACACCGCTCCTCGCGGGCTGGCGATCCCGCCCTTCACACCCATCTCGTCACCGCCAATATGACCCGTGCCACATCAGACGGCCGCTGGCTCAGCCTCGCCAACCCCAGGCGCCAGTCGCCACTCCTGCGCGAGGCGAAGGCCGCGGGCCACGTCTACCAAGCGGCGCTTCGCGCCGAGCTGACCCGCGCACTGGGCGCCGAATGGCAGGCGGTCGTCAACGGCTATGCCGACCTCGCGGGCATCGGTCGGCCGGTGATCGACCACTTTTCCCAGCGGCGGGCGGAGATCGTCGCGGCAATGGCCGAGCGGGGCACCAGCTCTCCGGCCGCCGCCGAAGTCGCCGCCTACCGGACCCGCAACGCGAAGGACTACAAGGTCGACCCCGACACCCAGCGGGAGGAGTGGATCTCGCGCGCCGCCGAGTACGACCTCACCCAGGAGTCAATCGACCGGATGCTGAGTCGCGGTCGCCGCCACGAGCCTCAGGCGATCGGCGCCGAGCACCTCGACCGCGCGCTCGCCGACCTGGAGGCCCACCACTCTCACTTCGACCGCCGCGATCTTCTCTCCGCGGTGGCGAACCAGCTCCGCGAGGGCGCCGACGCCGCCGACCTGGAGGCCGCGGTCTCCTCGCTGCTCGACGGCCCGCGGCTGATCGAGGTCCACCGGGGCGCCGGCCCGCTCGACGCGACCTACTACACGACCCCGCGCCAGTGGGAGCTGGAGCAGCGCTTCATGGCTACCGCTAGGAAGGGGGAGAAGGCCGGAGCCGCCGTGGTCGACGGCGCCACCCTCGCCGCCGTCCTCGACCGCCACCGCTACCTCAGCGAGCAGCAGGTCGAGATGGTCCGCCGCCTCACCACCGGCGGCGAGCGGATCGTCGCCGTCGCCGCCCTGCCCGGGACCGGCAAGACCACCGCGCTCGCCGCCGCGCAGGAGGCGTGGGCGGCGGCCGGGGTTCGCGGCGTCGGCGTCGCCACCGCGCGCAGCGCCTCCGGCGAGCTCTCCGACGCCGGGGTTCCGGCGACCTCGGTGACCGCTTTCCTGATCCAGACCGGCGAGCTGGCCGAGCGCGGCATCGCGCCGCTGCCGCCGGGGACCGTGATCGTCGTCGATGAGTCCTCGACCACCCCGACCCCTCACATGGCGGCGCTCGCCGACCTGGCCGAGGGCTGCGAGGGCAAGCTCGTCCTGATCGGCGATCCGCGCCAGATCGGCGCGGTCGGTCCGGGTGGCCTCTATGGCAACCTGACCAACGAGATCGAGCCGGTCGTGCTGACGCAAATCCGTCGCCAGCGCGATCCGGTGGACCGCGAAATCGTCGAACTCGCCCACGAAGGTCGCGGCTCTGACGCGCTCGACGTGTTGCGTGCCCACGAGCGCCTGGTGATCGCCGACACCCTGCCCGAGGCGCTCGGCGCCCAGGTCCTCGACTGGCACAAGCGCTACGCCGCCGGCGAGGACGCGGTGATGATCGCCCGCCGCACCCGCGACGTCGCCGAGCTGAACGAGCGCGCCCGCGAGCTGCTCGTCGCGGACGGCACGGTGGCAGCGCAGTCCTTGGTCGTCGGTGGCCAGCACTTCGCTGTTGGCGATCGCGTCGTCACCCGGATCAACACGCCCCAGGTGTCAAATCGCGAGCGCTGGGAGGTTGTCGGTGTCGATCAGGGCAGGCACTACCTCTACCTGCAACGCCTCGGCGTCGAGGGAGAGGGGGTGCGGCTCGACCGCAACTACCTGGAGAAAGTCACGCCCTCGCGGGAGCCGGCGATCCAACACGCCTACGCGCTCACCACCTACAGCACCGAGTCAAAGACCTTCGACTCGGCTTTCGCCCTGCTCGACTCCGGCATCAGTCGCGAGGACTTCACCGTTGCGATCTCCCGCAGTCGCGGGACCACCACCGCCTACGGGGTCGCCGCCTCGGAGCTGACCGACGCCGATTTCGGGCCGGGAACGCGCGAGGTGGAGGACCCAGCCCACGACCTACGATTTGGGGCGGAGCGCGCAGCCGGTGAGTACGCTGCGGTCGAGGTCGGGGCGCGCAAGCAGGTCGAGGCGATGGCGCCGCTCGACCTGGCGAGACGGCGGGCCGAGCTGGAGTCCCGCCGTGCGGCCGCCCCCGAGCGCTCCCCCGCCGAGGAGCGACTCGCCGACCTCGAGCGCAGGATCGACACGGCCAAGTCTCGACTCGCCGAGGCCGACGGCGAGCGCGCCAGCGTCGGCGCCGGCCAGCTCCGCCGCCTCGAAGGCGAGCGCGATGGCCTCACCGTCGAGGTGGCGACCGCCCCGCCCCGCCAGCCGGGCTTGAGCGGCGCCGAGCGGGCCGAGCTCGCCCTGATCGAGGACCGCCTCGTCGACCTACGCCGCCGCGCGGTCGCGGCCGAGCGCACACAGACGAGCAAGCTGATCCGGGAGAACCTCGGCGAGCGCCCCAGAAACCCCTTGAACGCCTCGCTATGGAACAACGGAGTCGATGCGATCTACGGCTACCGCCAGCGCTACGGCATCACCGTGACCGGCAAAGACCCGCTCGGCGCCAAGCCCCGTGACGCCGCCCAGCGCCGGGATCGGCGCGAGGCCGAGCTGCGGCTTGCCCGGGTGCAGAAGCAGCTCGGCAAGCAGCGGGTTCGCAGCGCCGAGCGGGCCATGCAAATCGCACGCTGAGCCTGCCGAGAGTGACTGGCGGCGGGGGAGGCCACGCCGCCCGAGGATCGCACGCTGCGCGTGCGGGGCGGGGGCATGGCCTCCCCGCCGCAGAACCAGACCTCTGAGAGAGAGCGGCGCGCGCAGCTGCTCGACCAGCTGCTTCGCACCGAGCGTGGCCGGCTCATCCGCCAGGCCCGCTATCACTCCCGCCGCGCTGAGGACGCCGAGGATGCGCTGGGCGACGCGTGCGTTCAGTTCCTTCGCTTCTACGGTGGACAAGCAGATGACCATGCCTTGCGCTGGATGCTGCTCGTCACGAAGCGCTGTGCTTGGGCGATCCGGCGCAAGGCGATGGCGCGCGAGTCCCGCTATCGGCTCATCGCCCCCGAGGGGGAAGACGAGCTTGTGGAGGCGATCATCGCCGACGATCGTTCCGACGCCGCCGAGCTGGTCGAGCGTGGCGAGGAGACGGCGACGGTGCTATCGCTGATCGAGCAGTTGAAGCCCGACGAGCGCACGGCGCTGATTCTTCTCGGACTCGGTTGCACCTATGCGGAGATCCGCGAACTGCGGG
>DATMRN010000029.1:0-3132 GCA_035566275.1 Solirubrobacterales bacterium
CCAGCGTCGTCTTGCCGGTGCCGGTGTCGCCCATCAGCCAAAGGCCGCGGCCGGCGTCGAGGTTGGCCTCCAGGTCCTCGACCCAGCTCCGTACCACGCGCACCACCATCGGCTCGATCTCCGTCACCGGCGGGCGATCGAAGGAGACGCCGCGGTAGCGGGGCGGGATCACCGAGGCGACGCCGCGCCCGCGCCCGCGCCGCAGGCGCTTCTCGCGACACTCGCACGCCCGCGCCACGTCCTCGGGCCCGAGGATCCAGCCGGAGCCGTCGCAGACGCCAAGCGGGCAGACCTGAGCGCGGAACGGCTCGCTGCGGGCGATCGCCGCCACTAGAACTCAGGCCCCGCGGCCGCCATGTCCTCGATCGGCGGCCCCTCGCCCGCCGGCTGCTCGACCGGGCGGTCCTGGCCGGCGAAGTCGGCGAACTTGGGGAAGCGGTCGAGGAAGACGAGCTTGCGGGTCCCGATAGGGCCGTTCCTGTGCTTGGCCACGATCAGGTCGGCGAGGCCGTCGGGCTCGTCCTCGGGGTCGCGGTAGTAGTCCTCGCGGAAGAGGAAGGCGACCAAGTCGGCGTCCTGCTCGAGCTGGCCCGACTCGCGCAGGTCGGAGAGCTGCGGCTTCGGCGGCGTGCGCTGCTCGGGGGCGCGGGAGAGCTGGGAGATCGCCAGCACCGGCACCTCCAGCTCGCGGGCAAGGATCTTCAGCCCGCGGCTCATCTGACCGACCTGCTCGACCCGGTTGGCGCGCGGGTCGTCGGAGCGCATCAACTGTAGGTAGTCGACGATCACCAGCCCCAGCCCGCCGCGGTCCTGCTCCTGCGCGTGCAGGCGCCGCGCCTTCGCCCGCAGGTCGAGGATGCCGAGGTCGGAGGAGTCGTCGAACCACAGCGGCGCCTCCTCCAGCTCGTTGCAGGCGCGCACCACCTTCGGCCAGTCCTTCTGCGCCACCTGCCCCTTGCGCAGCTTGTCGCCGGAGATCCGCGCCCGGCAGGCGATGAAGCGCTGCGCCAGCTCCACCTCCGACATCTCCAGCGAGAAGAAGGCGACCGGCAGGTTTCGCTTCACGGCGACGTTCTCGGCAATGTTGGCGACCAGCGCGCTGTTATGGACGATCACATCGTCGGCTACGAAGTTCCTAAGACCGGGGACATCGAGGTCGTAGGTCTCGTCCATCCCGATGTACTCGACTGAGCTGACTTCGTCCCACCAGATGTCGGAGTCGGCCAGCTCCTCTAGCGCCGGCGATGCGACCGCGGTCGCCAGTTCTGCGGTAAGGCCCCGGGACAGCGTTCGCGCTCGGACGTGCCAGTTGTGGTTGCGGGGACGTCCCGCTTGGGAGCTGATATCGGCCCACGACTGCGCCCCCTTCGCGAGCAGAACATCATCCCAAACCTCCAGCGGGAGCGTGTCCGTGTTCGTGGAGCGCGGCGAGGCGGCGAGGCGGTCCAGCACTCGGCCCTGGGCTTCCTCCTTGCCGGGGACCGAGATCACTTCGCAGAACTTCCGCAGGCCGTCCTGCGAAGTGATCCGAACCTCCCGCGCAACCTTTCCGGTGCCCTCGTAGACGGGGCGCTTCAAGGTCCGGATCGTCGCCACGATGCCCAAACGCAGCAGCAGGTGCTGGACATCGTGAGCTAGCCGCTCACTTATCGTCGTATAGCCAATCTGGGCGAGCCGGTCGCTGCAGTAGACATGCCCGTCGCACGCGTACATCACTCCAAGGAAGCGAGCGACCTGCTCGTCGCCTAGCCCGAAGATCGCTTCGGGGACGAACTTCTCAGCTGAACGTAGCCCCATCAGCCCGTGGCGGCGAAGCATCGCGGTGACCGGATTGGGGCCGGAGCCCCGCCCGCCACTGATCAAGCCGTTGCCATATCCACTGACGTGCATCCGAAGGCCATAGGAGCGGATTGCGCCCTCCACAACAGGCAGGATTCGGGAGCCGCTGCCGAAGCAGAATCGCGGCGTGCGCTCGGTAAGCGCTCCGTCCGCAATCAGAGCGCCGAGCAGCACAACCTCTTGGTCGGGCAGTTCGGCGGGGCCGATTGGCCTCGGCAGCTGTCGCGGAACCGCGATCCGCGCCCCCGGTGCGACCTTCCCCAGCTCTTCCCATCCAGAGCTGGTCAGAACTGGATGGTTCGATGTCGCCTCAACCTGGCGGCCAAGTCGCGTCTCGAGACGGTAGATCCGTCTACGCCCGTTAGACTCAACCGCCGCCGCCTTCGCCGGCTTCATCCGTAGGTCTGAGTCAAGTGAGGAAACCCAGACCTCCTCGCCGCGCTTGTAAGCCCTGTGCAGCTCATCAATCCGGCGGCGGACGCCGGTGCGGGGGTCGTAGACCAAGCTTGAGCCCCCGAGGCACTTTCCCATGGCGGGTCTTGCCGCGACGATGATCAGGTTGCCGGGCTGGAAGCCGCCGGTGATCGCGTCGACGTCCTTGAAGCCGGAGGGGGTACCGGTCAGCTCCGTCTCGCCGGTCGAGAGCTTCTCCAGCCGGTCGACCTCGTCGTGGAGGATCTCCGAGAGCAGGCGGAAGTCGCTCGCCTGCTCTTTGTGGGCGACGTCGAAGAGCAGCTTCTCGGCCCGCTCCGATAGCTCGCGCGGCTCGCCGTCGCGCTCGTGGACCCACCCCTGGATCTCCTGGCCGGCGCCGAGCAGCCGCCGCAGCAGCGAGTTCTGCTGAACGATCTCCGCGTAGTGCTTGGCGTTGCCGGCCGCCGGCACCTTCGCCGCCAGCTCGGAGACGTAGTGCTTGCCGCCCGCCGCCTCGATCTGGTTGCGCTGGGTCAGCGCCTCGGTCACGGTCAGCTCGTCGACCGGCTTGGACTCGGCGTAGAGGTCGTGGGCGCAGGTGAAGATCGCCGCGTGCTTCTCCAGGTAGAAGTCGGCGGCGTTCAGCTTCACCTCGTCGATCACCCGGGTCAGCGCCGGCTCGGCAACCAGCATCGCCCCCAGCACCGACTCCTCCGCCTCGATGTTCTGGGGCGGGATGTTGGCTGTGGGCGGCTGCGGCATCGACTCCTAGTTAAGGCCTCGGGTCGGCGGATTCGTCTCCGCCCAGGCGAAGTTCAAGCAAACCAAAGGCCGTGTGCCGGCACAGCTCGTGTCTGTGCAAATACGGAGAAGAATCCG
>DATMRN010000030.1:0-5455 GCA_035566275.1 Solirubrobacterales bacterium
GTCAGGAACTGCGGACCGTGGAACGCCTGCGCCGCGGCGGCAACGACGACGTAGATCAGAACGAGGAGGATGGTGCTCATCACCGCGGCTTTGCCGGGGCCGTTGGCGCTGTCGCGCGACTCCTCGTTGACGCAGACGCCGCTGTCCCAGCCCCAATAGATGAAGACGCCCAGCAGCACCCCGCTCACCAGGGCGGTGGTCCCACCGGGCAGCCCGAAGGGGGAGATCCAGCTCAGCCCGACGTGGACTGAGCCGGGCACGCCGGTGATGTAGACCTTCCACAGCGCCACCGCCGCGAACAGGGTGAGCGTGAAGATCTCGATCCCCAGCAGGAAGAATTGGGTTCGGGCGGAGATCTCGATCCCGACGTAACAGATCCAGGTCATCAACACGATCCAGATCGCGGCGATGATGCTCACGTCGAGGAGGTTGCTCGAGGCCGCGTTGAGGCCGAAGAGCAGGAAGGTGTAGACGCCGGCGATGTAGGCCAGGGTGGCCATCACCACCACGTCCGCGGCGACGATGGTCCAGCCGGTCAGCCAGCCGAGGCGGGGGCCCAGCGCCCTCGTGACCCAGGTGAAGCTGGTCCCGCAGTCGGGGTCCGCTTTGTTCATGTAGTTGTAGGCGGCGGCGATCAGCAGCATCGGGATGAAGGAGACGATCATCACCGCGGGGGCGTGGAAGCCCATCCCGGCCACGGCGGTGACGAGCCCGAGCGTCACCGCGAGGCTGTAGGCCGGCGCGGTCGAGGCGACCCCGATGACCAGATTGGAGAGGTAGCCGATCGCCCCGGTCTTCAGGCCCTTGCCGCTCTCCCCAACCCCTCCCCGTTCGGGGGCGTTACCGGCGGCGACCGAAGCGCTCTCCATGCGACTCCTCCTTGTCGACCCTCCGCCTCACAGGCGGCGGTTGCGGCGACGTTACGCCCGGGAGGAGTGGGATGCAAGTGGCAAATGCCCCAAAAGCACGAGCAAGCTTTATACGTTTTGTACATCCTGAACTCGGAGACTTGACCGAATGACCACTTGCATTGGGGCCATCGTGGGTCTAGCTTTGTCCATAACGTCGTAGCAGGAGAGGAGAGTCGCATGGCCACTGCGTCACAGGCAGTCGACACCAGCCTTCAGGAGCTGGCCAGGCGACATCTGTGGATGCACTTCTCGCGGATGGGCTCCTACGGGCCCGATCGCGAGATCCCGATCATCGTCCGCGGCGAGGGCTGCTACGTCTACGACGAGCACGGCAACCGCTACCTCGACGGCCTCTCCGGCCTCTTCTGCGTCAACGCCGGCCACGGCCGCACAGAGTTTGGGGAGGCGGCGGCCCGCCAGGTCGAGGAGCTCGACTTCTACACGCTCTGGAGCTACGCCCACCCGCGCGCGATCGAGCTGGCGACGCGGATCGCCTCGCTCGCCCCCGGCGATCTCAACCGCGTCTTCTTCACCTCTGGCGGCTCCGAGGCGGTCGAGTCGGCGCTGAAGCTGGCCCGCAACTACCACCGGCTGCGCGGCAACGGCCAGAAGCACAAGACGATCGCTCGCGAGATCGCCTACCACGGCACCTCGCTGGGGGCGCTCTCGGCGACCGGGATCACCGAGCTGCGCGCGCAGTTCGAGCCGCTCACCCCCGGCGGCTGCCACGTCCCCAACACCAACGTCTACCGCTGGCCGGAGGACCGCCACCCGCTATGGGCGGCGAACGCGATCGAGGAGCGGATCCAGTTCGAGGGCCCCGAGACGGTCGCCGCCGTCATCCTCGAGCCGGTCCAGAACGCCGGCGGCTGCTTCGTCCCGCCCGACGGCTACTTCGAGCGGGTGCGGGAGATCTGCGACCGCTACGACGTGCTGCTGATCTCCGACGAGGTGATCTGCGCCTGGGGCCGCCTCGGCCACTACTTCGGCTGCGAGCGCTTCGGCTATGTCCCCGACATCGTCACCGTCGCCAAGGCGCTCACCTCCGCCTACGCGCCGATGGGGGCGATGATCGCCTCCGACCGCGTCGCCGAGCCCTTCATGGAGGGTGACGCCTCCTTCTCCCACGGCTTCACCTTCGCCGGCCACCCGCTCGCCTCGGCGATCGCTCTGGCCAACCTCGACGTCTTCGAGCGCGAGGACCTCTGCGGCCACGTCCTCGCCAAGGAGGGCGAGTTCCGCCAGATGCTGGAGAGCCTGCACGAGCTGCCGATCGTCGGCGACGTGCGCGGCGCCGGCTACTTCCACGCGATCGAGCTGGTCAAGGACAAGGAGACCAAGGAGGGCTTCGGCGACGAGGAGTCCGAGGACCTGCTGCGCGGCTTCCTCTCCGGCGAGCTATACAGGCGCGGGCTGATCTGCCGCGCCGACGACCGCGGCGACCCCGTCGTCCAGCTCGCCCCGCCGCTGATCGCCGACAGCGAGCAGTTCGAGGAGATCCACGAGGTGCTGCACGACGTGCTCGACGAGGCCTGGAAGCGGGTCGTCAAGTAGGGCTCCCGATGCTCACCGTCCAGAGCCTGCTCGACGAGCTCGACCTCGACCTTGCCGCCGGGACGCAGGCGGCCGCGGCGCCGGTGCGGTGGGTTCACATCTCCGAGCTGGAGGACCCGACTCCCTGGCTCTCGGGCGGCGAGTTGATGCTGACCACCGGCATCCCGCTCGACACCGCCGCCAAACAGCGCTCCTTCGTCCGCCTGCTCGCCGACCGCAACCTCGCCGGGCTCGGCTTCGGCACCGGCTTCAGCCACCGCAAGATCCCGAAGGCGCTCCTCGACGAGGCGCTCAAGCGCGACTTCCCGCTCTTCGAGGTTCCCTACTCGACCCCGTTCATCGCGATCACCGAGAAGGCCTTCGCCCGTCTCGTCAACGAGCAGTACGAGGTGCTCCAGCGCGGCATCGCCGTCCAGCGCCGGCTGGAGCGGTTGGTGCTGGAGGAGCGCGGGCTGGAGGAAATCGCCGCGACGATCGCCTCCGCGGTCGGCGGCACCGTGGCGATCCTCGACGGGCGCGGCGAGCGCCTGGCCGGGCGTGGCTTCCGCCGCCAGCTCTCCGCTGACGCGATCGGCGCAATCCGCAAGGAGGCCCTCTCCCACACCGGTGACGGTCACCCCTTCGTCCCCGCCCACCCCTCGGTCAGTGGGCGCGCGCTCGCCCACCCGGTGATCTCGCCGGGCGGCGGGCCGCCCCAGGCCTGGGTGGTGATCGTCCGCGACTCCGGCGGCCTCGGCGACTTCGAGCGCCTCATCCTCCAGCAGGCGGTCGCCGTCGTCGCCCTGGAGCTGATGCGCCGCCGCGTCGCGCGGGAGACCGAGCGGCGGCTTGCCGGCGACGTGCTGGCGGGCGCGCTGGGCGGGCGGATGGACCCCTCCGAGCTGCGCCGGCGGCTGGAGCCGTTCGGGATCGGCGACGAGGCCGCCGTGCTGGTCTTCTCGCTCGACGATCCCTCCGCCGCCGAGCCGGCCCTGGAGCGCGCCCTCGCCGCCGACGCCTGCCCCGCCGTCGTCGCCCCTCACACCACCGGCGGGCGCGAGCTGCTCTGCGCCGTCGTCGACGCCGCCGACCGCGACCCGGTCGACGTCGCCACCGACGCCCGCCAGGCGCTCACCGCCGAGCGCGGCACCGTGCGCGCCGCCGCCAGCCGCCCCGCCCCGCCCGAGGACCTGCGCCGCTCCTTCCACGAGGCGCGCTGCGCCCTGGAGGCGACCGCCTTCGCCAACGGCCACGCCCCGGAGGTCGCCTCCTGGCGCGACCTCGGCGCCTTCACCCTGCTGCTCTCGATCCAGGACGACGAGGCGCTGAAGCTCTACTGCGACAGCGTCCTCGGCCCGATCGAGCAGGGCGACGCGGAGTACGGCGGCGAGCTGCTGCGCTCGCTGGAGGCCTTCATCGAGCAGAACGGCCAGTGGGAGCGCGCCGCCCGCGAGGTCTACTGCCACCGTCACACGCTGCGCTACCGGATGCGCAAGGTCGAAGAGCTGACCGGGCGCGACCTCTCGCGCGCCCACGACAGGATCGAGTTCTGGCTGGCGCTGCGAGCACGGGAGCTCATCACATGAGGGTGGGGATCCCCAAAGAGGTCAAGCCCGACGAGTACCGCGTCGCGATCACCCCCGCCGGGGTGCGGGAGATGGTCGAGCACGGCCACGAGGTGCTGATCGAGACGACCGCCGGGGAGGGGAGCGCGATCGCCGACGCCGACTTCGAGGCGCAGGGGGCGCGGATCGCGCCCGACGCCGCCACCGTCTTCGAGCAGGCTGAGATGGTCCTCCACGTCAAGGAGCCCCAGCCTCCCGAGATCGAGATGCTGCGCCCCGGCCAGCTCCTCTTCACCTACCTGCACCTGGCGCCTGACCCCGATCAGACCCGCGGCCTCTGCGGCTCCAGCGCCACCTGCATCGCCTATGAGACGGTCGAGGACGCCCACGGCCGGCTGCCGCTGCTGGCGCCGATGAGCGAGATCGCCGGCAAGCTCGCCACCCAGGCGGGCGCCTTCATGTTGGAGAAGCCGCTCGGCGGCCGCGGCATCCTGCTCGGCGGCGTCCCCGGCGTCGCCGCCGCGAACGTGATGGTGATCGGCGGCGGCGCGGTCGGCATGAACGCCGCCTTCATCGCGATCGGGATGGAGGCAGACGTCTTCGTCTTCGACAAGTCGATCGACCGGCTGCGCGAGCTGGAGGCCGTCTTCGGCGGGCGCTGCTCGACCGTCTACTCGACCACGCTGGCGATCGAAGAGATGCTGCCCCGCGCCGACCTGGTGATCGGCGCGGTCCTCGTCCATGGCGCCCGCGCCCCCTTCGTCGTCCGCCGCGAGCAGCTGGCGCTGATGAAGCCCGGCGCGGTGCTGCTCGATGTGGCGATCGACCAGGGCGGCTGCTTCGAGACCTCGCGCCCGACCACCCACCGCGAGCCGACCTTCGAAGTCGACGGGGTCATCCACTACTGCGTCACCAACATGCCGGGCGCGGTCCCGATCACCTCGACCCATGCCCTCACCAACGCGACCCTGCCCTACGCGATCGCCCTCGCCGACCACGGCGTCGCCGAGGCGATTCGGCGCGACCCCGGCCTGCGCTCCGGGGTCAACGTCGCCGGCGGCGAGGTGACGCACCCGGCGGTCGCGGACGGAGTCGGCCAGAGCTATGTCCCGGTCGAGGAGGCGCTGGGCATCGACCGGGCTGAGACTGCAAACCGCAAAGCGGAGGTGAAGTGAGATGGCGACGGCGACGAAGACCAGGTTGAAGAACTTCATCGGGGGAGAGGCCGTGGACCCGGTCGAGGGCGGGACCGAAGAGGTGGTCAACCCGGCGACCGGCGAGGTCATCGCCGAGGCGCCGCTCTCGACCAAGCCCGACGTCGACCGCGCCGTCGCCGCGGCCAAGAAGGCGTTCGACGGCTGGGCGGCGACCCCCCCGGGCGAGCGGGCCAGAGCGCTGCTGCGGATGGCCGACCTCGTCGAGGAGCGCGGGGAGGAGATCGCCGAC
>DATMRN010000031.1:0-5358 GCA_035566275.1 Solirubrobacterales bacterium
ACGCCGAGCTGAAGTCCAAGGTCGAGGAGCTGATCGCCGCCAACCCGGTGCTGCTCTTCATGAAAGGCACCCCGGACGCGCCCCGCTGCGGCTTCTCGATGCGGGTCGTGCAGGTGCTCGACTCGCTCGACGTCGAGTACGGCGCGATCGACGTCCTCCCCGCGCTGCAGCCGCTACGCGAGGTGACCGCCGAGATCTCCGACTGGCAGACCTTCCCTCAGCTCTACGTCAACGGCGAGCTGATCGGCGGCGCCGACCTAGTCGAGGAGATGTTCGAGTCCGGCGAGCTGGCCGAGGCAGTCGGCGTCGAGCAACCCGCGGTCGCCGCCGTGCCCGCCGGTCCGCCGGCCCAGTCGCCGCCGCTTCAGATCGACGGCAGCTAGACAGCCGCCGTCTCGGCCGCGTCCTCTTTCACCTGGAAAGAGGACCCGCAACCGCAGGCCGCAACCACGTTCGGGTTGTTGACCTGGAACCCGGCGCCCTGGAGGCCCTCGACGTAGTCGACCTCGGAGCCGAAGACGAACTGCATGCTGACCTTGTCGACGACGACGGAGACTCCGTCGACCTCGAAGACGTTGTCGTCGTCCTTGGCCTTGTCGAAGGCGAGCGCGTACTGGAAGCCCGAGCAGCCGCCGCCGCGTACGGCGACGCGAAGCGCCTGCTCGCCGGCATCGGCCTGTCCGCCGAGCAGCTCGTCGATCTTCTCGGCGGCCTTGTCGGTCAGGGTGATCGCTGCTGTTGGAGCCTCAGCCACTTCACAAAGTGTAGCTACGACCGGCGGCGACCTGCGATTTGAGGAGGGTCTGGCAGAATCGACGCCTTGAGCCAGGGAACTCAAACCGCCGTCGTCTGCGACACGACGGGATATCTCCCTCTCGATCTCGTCGCCGAGCTCGGCATCGAGGAGGTCAGCCTCTACGTATCGATCGACGGCAAGCAGACGCCCGAGTCGGAGATCTCCGACTACGCCGAGTTCTACGATCGCCTGCGGGCCTCGGAGACCGGGGCGACGACCTCTCAGCCCTCGATCGGGGACTTCACCGCCGTCTACGAGCCGCTGCTCGAAGCCGGCCGCGAGATCGTCTCGGTCCACCTCTCGGCGGGAATTTCGGGGACCGTCGAGGCGGCGGTACAGGCCCGCGAGCGCCTCATCGCCGAGGGCAAGGACGGCGAGCGCGTACACGTCTACGACTCCCGCTCCGCCGCCGGGGGAATGGGCCTCGTCGTCGTCGCGGCTGCCAAGGCGGCCGCGGCCGGCGATGACGCCGCGACCGTCCTCGCCAAGACCCAGGCGGCTCGCGAGAGGCTGAAGATCTGGTTCGCGGTCGACACGCTCGAGTACCTGCGGCGCGGCGGTCGGATCGGGGGCGCGGCGGCGTGGATCGGCTCGGCGCTGAAGATCAAGCCGATCCTCACCTTCGAGGAGGAGATCACCCCGGTCGAAAGGGTGCGGACCCGCGCCCGCGCGGTCGAGCGGCTGCGTGACTACGCCCGCCAGCGCCACGAGGTGGGCGCCGATGCCTGGGTCGTCCAGCACATCCAGGACCCCGAGTCCGCCGCGGCGCTGGCCGCCGAGGCCCGTGAGATCTTCGGACGGGAG
Organism: Solirubrobacterales bacterium; assembly: GCA_035566275.1. Taxonomy (GTDB): domain Bacteria; phylum Actinomycetota; class Thermoleophilia; order Solirubrobacterales; family 70-9; genus DATMRN01. The sequence continues at coordinate 1,601 of DATMRN010000031.1, forward strand.
CCGGTCTTCGTCTCCGAGGTCGGCGCGGTGCTCGGCGCCCATGCCGGGCCCGGCATGCTCGGCATCGGCAGCGTGCCCCAATCCGTCCTCGACTGACTGTCAGCGGCGGCGACGCAACGCCATGATGCCGCCGATCAGGAAGCCGGCTGCTGCTGCGCCGACCACCAGCTCGCGGCGGTGCTCGCGGACCTGGCGGCGCCAGTCGGTCAGCTCGGTGACTCGTCCGCGCAGCGCCTCAACCGAGCGGCCGAGATCCTGGCGGTGAGCGTCGATGTCGCGGCGGATCTCCGCCGCGGAGCGGCCCGGCATGCCGACCGTGGAGGGACGAACCGGCTCGGGATGCGCACTCATTTTTTCTCGTCCCCTTCCAGCATCGCCCTGGTCAGCTTCGCCTCCTCGATCGCCTGGTCGGGCAGCGGCGGCGCTCCTGACTTGACCGAGCGGTAGGCGAAGAAGCCGGCAGCCGCGGCGATCAACAGGAAGACTGCCGCCTCGATGAAGAAGCCGGGCCAGGTCTTGCCGTCGAACACCTCTTCGTTGAGGAGCCAGGCGATCCCCTCCATAACCAGGATCAGCGCCAGGAAGGCGAAGGCTCCGGCGGCGGCGCCGACCGCCGAGCCGCGGAAGATCTTGCCGATCTTCTCGCCGATCTCCGCTTTGGCGAGCTCGATCTCCTCGCGGATCAGCGAGGAGGTCTTCTCGGAGACGTCGAAGACGAGCTCGGTGACCGACCTGTTGCCGGGCTCCTGGGGGGGCGTCGCGGTCGGCTCGGGCATCGTGAGCCGGGACTACTCCGGTGGCTCCTCGTCGAAGACGCGGCGCCAGAGGACCGCCGCGATGCGAGAGGCGGCGATGCTGGCGAGAGCGCTGCTCGCGGCGAGCAGCCCGCTCCAGGCAAGTCGTCTGACGATGTCGTTCTCCATCTCGCCCGACCTTACCTATCGAGGCTCGAGGCCGTCGCAGATCGTCCCCACGACCAGCTCTTTTGCACGCTCGAAGTCGGCGTCGGAGGAGGGGATCACGTCGAAGATCCAGCCGGAGAGGAGCTGCTCGATCGCGCCGTAGAACGACATCGAGGCGAAGATCGGGTCGATGTCGCAGCGGAAGGCGCCGGCCTCCTGGCCGTCGGCGACGATCTTGGCGATCGACTCATACGCCTGGCGAATCTCCGGCAGGTGAGTGCGGCCGAACGAGTTGGCGGCGCGGGTCACCTCGACGATGATCACCTTCATCAGCTCCGGGTCGTGGCGGTAGGACTCGACGATGAAGGCAGCCACGGCGGCGAGCTTGTCGCGCGGCGCCACGTCGCTGCCGTCGGTCTCCGCGATCGCCGCCAGCAGCAGCGACCAGCGCTCGCTGAACAGCTCGTTCAGCACCTCGTCCTTGGAGCGGAAGTAGTGGTAGACGAGCCCGTAGGCGACCCCGGCCTCGTCGGCGATGTCGGAGACGCGGGTCGAATGGAAGCCCTGGCGGGCGAAGACGCGGATCGCCGCGTCGAGGATCTGGCGCCGCTTGTCGACCGGCGGGGCCTTGGCCATCAGGCGACCCCCCACAAGACTTCGCCTCCGCTCCGCTCACGACGAATCAGATATGGACGTGCTGCGCTCCGGCTCAGGGCCTGCAGCTGCGGCCAGGCGTAGGCCTCGGGGCGGCGGTTGGCGAGCGAGGGCAGCGACTCGCGGACCCGCTCCTGCTCGGCGAGATCGAGGTCGGCTGCGACGAAGCACTCCTCGCCGGGAGCGACGGCGAGGACCGTGCCCCAGGGGTCGACGATCGCCGAGTGCCCGTAGGAGCTGAAGCGCGGCGGCGCCTCGCCGACCTGGTTGGGCGCGAGGACGAAAACCTGGTTCTCGATCGCCCGCGCCCGCAGCAGGACCTCCCAGTGGTCGCGGCCGGTGGCCGACGTGAACGCCGACGGCACGGCGATCAGGCGGGCGCCGCGCACAGCCAGGATCCGGTACAGCTCGGGGAAGCGGAGGTCGTAGCAGACGGTCAGGCCGGCGAGCAGCTCGCCGAGAGGCGCGACGACGATCTCGGCGCCGGGCTCCTCGTGGTCGGACTCGCGGTAGGCGACCCCGCCGACGTCGACGTCGAACATGTGGATCTTGCGGTAGACGGCGAGGTCCTCCCCTTCGGGGCCGATCAACACCGAGGTGTTGAACGCCTTCTCGTGCCCGCGCTCGGAGATACTGCCGGCGAGTAGGTGAATGCTCAGCTCGCGCGCCCAGCCCCGGGCGGCGGTCAGGCTCGGGCCGTCGAGCGGCTCCGCCCCGGCCAGCAGCTCCTCGCCACCGGCCAGCAGATTCCACTTCTCCGGCAGCGCCACCAGCTCGGCGCCGTCGGCCGCGGCAGCGCGCACCAGCCGCTCGGCCGCCCCCAGGTTCCGGGCCTTCTCGTTGGTCGAGTTGAGCTGTACAACCGCTGCGCGCAAAGAGTTCCTCTCGGTGCCTGGCTGACTGACCAGTCAATCAGTTCGCCAGTATAAGACGCTCCAGGGGGCGCATGGCCAAGCAGATCAAGGACGCAGGGAGCGTGGCGTGCTCCGCACGCGAGCGACCGAGGACGCCGATATGCGCCGCGCCATGCGCGCCCTGGCTAGAGGCTCATCATGCGGGCGACTACCCAGTCGAAGATCGGCGTCGGGATGAACGGCTTCAGGCGGGCCTGGATCTTGGCGTCGAGCCCGACCAGGTAGCGGGCGTGCGGGCGCTCGGCGCTGAGCGCGTGCTCGATCGCCTCGGCCACCTTCTCCGGCGCGATGCCGCGGGCGGCGAGCTGCTTGACCACCTTGCGGTAGCTCTCGATCGCCTTGCCGTATAGGTCCTCCTGGGCGGAGTGAGCACGCTCGCCGATCTCGTCGGCCGCGGCCTCCCCGCGCTCCCAGATGGGGGTGTCGATCGATCCCGGCTCGACGATCGAGACCCCGATCCCCCACGGGCGCAGCTCCTGGCGGAACACGTCTCCCACCGCCTCGATCCCGAACTTCGAGGCGTGGTAGGCGCCGGTCAGCGGGAAGGCGATGCGGCCGCCGATCGAGCTGACGAAGACGATGCGGCCGCGGGCTTCGCGAATGCTGCCCAGCATGGCCTGGGTGACCGCGACCTGCCCGGTCAGGTTGACATCGATCTGGCGGCGGAAGTCCTCGATCGGCAGCGTCTCCAGCGGGCCGGGGACGGCGACGCCAGCGTTGTTGACGAGCCCGTCGAGGCCGCCGCCGTCCTGGGTCGAGGCGATCAGGTCGCGGGCGGCGGCGATCTGGCCCGTGTCGGTGACGTCGAGCATCAGCGGGACCAGCCGGTCCGACCCCGCCCGGCTCAGGGCCTCGGCGTCGGCCTCACGACGCACCCCGGCGAAGACCCGCCAGCCGGCGGCATCGAGCCGCAGGGCGGTAGCTCGGCCGATCCCCGTCGAAGCTCCCGTGACCAGAACCGAGCGCACGGGCTCAGGCTACACAGCGGAAGGCCTCTCTATGAGGAGCGGCTGGCGCGGTGGCGCTCGAGCTCGGCGACCATCAGCTTGGTGTGAAGGGCGGCGATCAGGTCCTGGAGGGGCTGGGCGCCGGCCTCCAGCATCTCGACCACGCGCTCCGGGGAGACCTCGCCGGCGAGGCGGCTCATCACCATGTCGACCTCCTGGCGGACCAGCTTCTCGAGCGCGTCCCTGTAGCGGAGGGTGTCGTAGACGGTGAAGCCGATCTCCTCGTCGTAGCCCCCGGCGCGGAAGCGGCTGATCGCCTCGATGATCTTCACGTCGGAGGG
>DATMRN010000032.1:0-4515 GCA_035566275.1 Solirubrobacterales bacterium
ATAGACACAATCCAGCACCGCGCCCGCCGCATAGTCGAGCGAATGGCCCTCGCCCTACAAGCTTCCCTCCTAATCCGCTACGGCGACCCAGCAGTTGCCGACGCCTTCTGCGCCTCGCGACTGAGCGGGGATTGGGGTCAGGCCTTCGGCACCTTGCCGGCAGGCACCGACTTCCGGCGCATCATCGAGCGCCACCGCCCCGTCTCCTGACGCTCGGCCCACGCGGTCAACCGTGACGGACTGAGTGGGGGGGGTCCGGGTAGGGGGTGGAGCGTCTTGCACTTTTTCGGCAATCCATCCGCGGCCAGCCGACCACGCCCCACCGAAACAAGTTAAGCGGAACCCCCTACCCGGACCCCCCAACCGCAGCGCCACGCAGCGCCCGCCCAACCTGCTCAGCAGTGATCACTCCGGAGAGACGCCCGTCCGCATCAACCGCCATCAGCGCTCCGAAGCGCCGCAGGTTCTGGTTGGCCAGGAGGGAGTCCAGCGGAGCGTCCTCGCTGACGTGGAGCGAGCCCTGATCGCGCTCGAGCAGCTCCGACACGAGGGAGGACGCTCGAGAGATCTCCGGGACCTCGTCGGCGCGGTCACGCTCCAGCAGGCCGAGGAAGCGGTACGCCGCGTCGACGACCGGGAACCAGGGCCACTGGTAGCGCAGGAAGTACTGGTCGAGGGCCTGCTCGATGCTCAGCTCGCCGGGGATCGCCACCGGCTGGCGGTCCATCACGTCGGCTACGCGCACTCCCTCGATCTTGCTGGAGATCGCCGTCTGCATCGCGGCGCCGCGGGCCGAGCCGTTGATCATCATCCCGATCAGGGTCAACCAGATGCCTGAGAAGAGGTAGCCCTCGACGATCAGCAGGAGACCGCCGCCGATGAACAGGTAGGCGAAGACGCGTCCCAGGGAGGCGGCGAAGCGGGTCGCGGAGACCCGGTCCCCGGTCCGCCACCAGGCGATCGCGCGGACGATGCGGCCACCGTCCATCGGAAAGGCGGGGAGCAGATTGAAGACGAGGACGAGGAAGTTGATCGAGGCGAGCCAGGCGACCATCGCCAGCACGCCCGAGACGCCGGAGTTCGATTCGACCAGCATCGCCTTCTCGAACTCGCGCGGCCCGGCGGCGGCCAGCCCGACCGCGGTGAGCAGGACGACGATCGCCAGCGTCACCAGCGGGCCGGCAATCGCCACCTTGAACTCGGTGGCGGGGCTGTCGGACTCGCGGTCCATCCGCGCCACTCCGCCGAAGATCCAGAGCTGGATGCTGGAGATGCCGATCCCGTTGCGCAGCGCGACCATCGCGTGGCCGAGCTCGTGCAGGACGATCGAGCCGAAGAAGCCGACGGCGCTGGCCAAGGCGAGGACGAACGGAGTCGACGCCGAGCTGGACTGCCCGAGCACGTTCCCGTAGAACTGGGAGAGCCAGAAGATCACCAGGAAGAGGACGAGGAACCAGGACCAGTCGACCGCGATCCGGATCCCGCGAACGTGGAAGAGAGTGATGGAGCCACCGCCAAGCATCCCTCAATGGTAAGTGGGCAGCCGCCGACGGGCCGAAAACCGACGTATATCGTCGGTTTTCGGCCCGTCGGCGGGGGTGGTTGAAATCCGACCGCGCTGTCGGGTTTCGGCTCTATAGCATCCGCGCTCGTGCCCACTCATGACGTACTGGTGATCGGCGCCGGCCTGGCCGGGCAGCGAGCGGCCCTGGCGGCCGCCGAGGAGGGGGTGTCGGTCGGGATCGTCAGCAAGGTCCACCCGGTGCGCTCGCACTCCAACGCGGCCCAGGGTGGGATCAACGCCGCTCTCAACCCTGGCGACTCCTGGGAGTCGCACGCCTTCGACACGATCAAGGGCTCCGACTACCTCAGCGACCAGGACGCGGTCGAGATCATGTGCCGCGAGGCGCCGGAGGAGATCCTCCACCTCGAGCACCTCGGCGTCACCTTCCACCGCAACGAGGAGGGCAAGCTCGGCACCCGCGCCTTCGGCGGCGCCTCCGCCGCCCGCACCTACTACGTCGCCGACATCACCGGCCAGGCGATCATGCACGTGCTCTACGAGCAGCTGATGAAGCATTCCGAGTCGGTCGCCCGCTACGAGGAGTGGTTCTGCACGGCGCTGGCGATGGACGAGCAGGGCGAGTGCTGCGGCGTCGTCACCCGCAACATCGCCGACGGCTCGATGGAGCTGTTCCAGGCCAAGTCGGTGATCCTCGCCTGCGGCGGCAACGGCCAGGTCTGGAAGCCGACGACCAACGCCTTGATCTGCACCGGCGACGGGATCGCGATGGCCTACCGGGCCGGGGCGAAGCTGATGGACATGGAGATGATCCAGTACCACCCGACGACGCTGGCAGGAAAGGGATTCCTGATCACCGAGGGCGCCCGTGGCGAGGGCGCGCACCTGCTCAACGCCAAGGGCGAAAGGTTCATGGAGCGCTACGCCCCGAACAAGATGGAGCTGGCCTCGCGCGACGTCGTCTCCCGCGCCGAGCAGACCGAGATCGACGAGGGTCGCGGCTTCCCCGACGGCACCGTCGCCCTCGACATCACCGTGGTCCCGAAAAAGCGGGTCCACGAGGCGCTGCGGGAGATCGTCCTCGTCGGCCGCGACTTCGCCGGCGTCGACATCACCCGCGAACCTATCCACATCAAGCCGGGCAACCACTACACGATGGGCGGCGTCAAGACCGACGTCGACGGGCGCACCGACATCCCCGGCCTCTACTCGGCGGGAGAGACCGCCTGCGTCTCGGTCCACGGCGGCAACCGGCTCGGCGCCAACTCGCTGCTCGACACGCTGATCTTCGGCCGCCGCTCCGGCGCCGACGCCGCCGCACGCGCCAAGCGGATCGAGGGCTCGCGACCGTCGAGGGCTGCGCTCAAGGCCGAGCAGGCCTCGATCGACGCGATCTCCGCCCGTGAGAAGGGTTCGGGGCGGCGTGTCTCGGAGATCAAGCTCGACCTCGGCACCGCGATGGACAAGCACGTCGCCGTCTTCCGCGACGAAGCGGGCATCCAGGCGGCGCTGGAGACTGTGCGCCGGCTCAAGGAGGAGGCCGCCTCCGCTTACATCGACGACCGCGGCAGCGTCTTCAACCAGGACATCCTCAGTGCGATCGAGCTTGGCTACATGCTCGACAACGCCGAGTGCACCTGCGTCGCCGCGCTGGAGCGCAAGGAGAGCCGCGGCGCCCAGTACCGCACCGACTTCCCCGAGCGCAACGACGAGGAGTGGCTGAAGCACATCGACCTCCAGCGCAACGACGAGGGCCCCGAGATCTCATACTCAGAGGTGACCATCACCCAGTGGGAGCCGGAAGAGAGGACTTACTGATGGCGGCGTACACACTCAAGGTCCGCAGGTACCAGCCCGAGAGCGGCGACGGCCCCTACTGGGAGGAGTTCAAGGTCGAGCTCGATCCCTCGCTCTCCGTCCTCGACGGGATCCTTCAGGCTAAAGACCGCGACGACGGCTCGCTCTCGGTCCGCTGCTCCTGCCGCGCCGCGATCTGCGGCTCCTGCGGGATGAAGATCAACGGCCAGTCCGGCCTCGGCTGCAAAACCCAGATCGGCGAGGCCCAAGCACGGGCAACCAAGATGGCCAATGCGACGGCAAGCGGCCCCCGGACGCGGGAGCCCGGTCGCGAGACTGCCGGTGATGATGAGCGCGACCGGGCGGGAGCGGAGGAGGCCGCGATTGTCATTGAGCCGATGGGGAACATGCCGGTCATCAAGGACCTGATCACCGACATGGAGTCGACCCACTGGGCCAAGATCCGCCGCGTCACGCCCTGGCTCCTGCCTCACGGCGAGCCGCCCGAGCGCGAGTACATCGTCGAGCCGGAATCGATGATCGACATCACCCAGTCGATGGCCTGCATCCAGTGCGGCGCCTGCGTCTCCTCCTGCCTCTCGATGGAAGCCGACCCCGACTTCATCGGCCCGGCGGCGCTGGCCAAGGCCTACCGCTTCGTCGGCGACCCACGAGATGCCGAGACCGTGGAGCGCCTCCACGACCTCGCCGAGGATCCGCACGGAATCTACGACTGCACCCACTGCTTCAGCTGCATCGACGCCTGCCCAAAGGGCGTGGCCCCGATGGACCAGATCATGCGTCTGCGCCGTCGCGCCGGCGAAGAGGGGATCGAAGACCCCAACAGCGGCCACGACCACGAGATCGCCTTCGTCAAGATCATCGAGAAGAAGGGGACGCTCGACGAGTCGCTGCTGCTGCAGGAGTCCTTCGCGCCGGGAATAAAAGGCAAGCTGAAGCCGAGCAAACGGGCGATCAGGGAAATGCTGGGTTCGATCCCGACCGCAATCCGCGGCCTCAAGACGGGCAAGATGCGCTCGCTGCCGAAGCTGATTCCCGGCGTCCACCCGAAGCTGCCCGGCGGCGCCCAGGACGAGGTGCGGGCGATCTACAGGCACACCGAGGAGCACCGCGAGGAATTCAACCTGTACATCAAGGGCGAGGAGGCCGCTGTCGAGGAGGGCCTCGAGCCGGCC
>DATMRN010000033.1:0-5847 GCA_035566275.1 Solirubrobacterales bacterium
CCGCGTTCGTTGAGACGGCAACGAAATGTTTCGCGACCGCTTTGGCATCGCCGCCGAGGCCGCGTAGCGACCAATCGCGCGCGCTCTGCGCGTTGGTCATCGTCTCCAGCGTGGTGAAGGTCTTCGAGGAGACGACGAAGAGCGTCTCGGCGGGGTCGAGGTCACGGGTGGACTCGGCGAAGTCGGTGCCGTCGACGTTGGAGACGAAGCGGAAGGTCATCTTCCGCTGGCTGTAGTGGCGCAGCGCCTCATACGCCATCGTCGGGCCGAGGTCGGAGCCGCCGATGCCGATGTTGACGACGTTGCGGATCGGCTGGCCGGTGTGGCCGGTCCACTCGCCCGAGCGGACCCGGTCGGCGAAGACGTTCATCCGGTGCAGGACCTCGTGGACCTGCTTGACGACGTCGACGCCGTCGACGATCAGCGAGCGGTTGCGCGGCATCCGCAGCGCCACGTGCAGGACCGAGCGGTTCTCGGAGACGTTGATCCGCTCGCCGGCGAACATCGCCTCGCGGCGCTCGGCCAGCCCCGACTCCTTGGCCAGCCTGCCGAGCAGCATCATCGTCTCGTCGGTGACCCGGTTCTTGGAGAAGTCGAGGTGGAGGCCGGCGGCGTCGGCGACCAGCCGCTCGCCGCGCTCGGGGTCGGCGGCGAAGAGGTCGCGCAGGTGGGCGTCGCGGACCTGCGCGAAGTGGCGCTCCAGCTCCTGCCAGGCGGGGCGCTCCCGCAGCGCCGTCACGAAAGCTGCGACTCGATCGTCTTCAGCAGATCCGTCCAGGACTTGACGAAGCTCTCCTTGCCCTCCTCCTGAAGGCGCGCCGCCAGGGCGTCGACGCCGATCCCGGCCGCCTCGAACTCGGCCAGCACCTCCTCCGCGTCGCCACCGTCGGCGGGCACCAGGTCGCCCACCTTGCCGTGGTCGGCGAAAGCCTTCAGGGTGTTCTCGGGCATCGTGTTGACGGTCAGCGGCGAGGCCAGCGCCTCGACGTAGAGGACGTCGGAGGCGTCGGGGTCCTTGGTCCCGGTGCTCGCCCAGAGCATCCGCTGGGGGCGGGCGCCCTCGTTGAGGAGGCGCTGCCAGCGATCGGAGTCGAGCAGCTCGTGGTAGGCGCGGTAGGCGCGGTAGGCCACCGCGATGCCGAGCCGGTTGCGCAGCTCGGCGGGAGCCTCGTTCGCCACCGCCACGTCCCAGCGGCTGATGAAGAGCGAGGCGACCGAGGCGACGTTGGGGTCGAGCCCGGCCTCGATCCGCCGCTCCACCCCGCGCATGTAGGCCTCGGCGGCGCCGAGGTAGTGCTCGGTCGAGAAGAGCAGGGTGACGTTGATCGGGATGCCGGCGAGGATCGACTCCTCGATCGCGGCCCGACCGGCCTCGGTGCCGGGGATCTTGATGTAGAGGTTGTCGCGCTCGGCCCTGGCGTACAGCCGGGCGGCCTGCTCGGTCGTCGCCGCGGCGTCGTCGGCGATCGTCGGGGAGACCTCGAGCGAGGCGAAGCCGTCGACCCCGTCGGTGCGCGCGTGGACCGGGGCGAAGAGGTCGGTGGCGTCGCGCAGGTCGGCGATCGCCAGCTCGAAGAACAGCTCCTCGGGGGAGCCGGCGGCGGGACCGTCCTCGGCGATCTGCGCGTCGTAGGCGTCGCCACCGGAGATCGCCTTGTCGAAGATGGTCGGGTTCGAGGTCAGCCCGGTGACCGAGAGCTCGTCGATATAGCGGCGCAGGGTGCCGTCGGCGAGCATCGTGCGGGTGATGTTGTCGAGCCAGAGGCTCTGGCCGGCTTCGTGCAGCTGTTCGGTCGGCTTCACGCCACTCCCTTCGGATCGTTTCACGAGTTTCCCTTCGCCCGGCCGAGCGCTTCGCGCGCCGCCTCGGCGACCCTGTCCGGCGTGAAGCCGAACTTCGTCTGCACGTCCTTCAGGGGCGCCGAGCTGCCGAAGGTGTGCATGCCGATCTTCTCACCGTCGAGGCCGACGTAGCGGTCCCAACCGAGCGTCGAGGCCTCCTCGACCGATACCCGCGCCGTCACCGACGGCGGCAGCACCTGGTCGCGATAGGTCTGGTCCTGGCGGTCGAACAGCTCCCAGCAGGGGAGGCTGACGACGCGCGAGCCGATGCCTTCTGCGCTCAGCTCCTCATGGGCGGCGACGGCGAGCGCGACCTCGCTGCCGGTGGCGATCAGGATCGCCTCCGGCTCGCCGCCCTCGGCGTCGGCGAGCACGTAGCCGCCGCGCCGCAGGCCCTCGGCAGAGGCATAGATGGAGCGGTCGAGCACCGGCACGTCCTGGCGGGTGAGGACGAGCGCGACCGGCTGGTGGCTGCGATCGATCGCCGCCCGCCAGGCCTCGGCGACCTCGTTGGCGTCGGCCGGGCGAATCACGTCGAGGCCGGGAACGGCCCGCAGCGAGGCGAGCTGCTCGACCGGCTGGTGGGTCGGCCCGTCCTCGCCCAGCCCGATCGAGTCGTGGGTGAAGACGTGGATCACCGGCAGCTCCATCAAGGCGGAGAGCCGGATCGCCGGGCGCGCGTAGTCGGAGAAGGTGAGGTAGGTGGACCAGAGCGGGCGCAGCTTGGAGAGCGAGAGCCCGTTGGAGATCGCCGCCGCCTCGTGCTCGCGGATGCCGTAGTGGAGCTGGCGGCCGTCGAGGGCGCCGGGCTCGAAGTCGTGGGCGCCGTCGAGGTCGAGCCGGACCGAGGTCGAGTCGGTGAGGTCGGCGGAGCCGGCGAGCAGCCAGGGCAGGCGGGCGGCGATCGCGTTCTCGACCCTCTGGGAGGCCTTGCGGGTGGCGATCCCCTGCTCGTCGGCCTCGAAGCTGGGGATGCCGGCGTCCCAGCCTGCGGGCAGCTCGCGCCGTTGCATCGCCTCGATCTCGGCGGCGAGGTCGCCGTTCTCCCCGGCGTAGGCGGCCAGCGTCCGCTCCCACTCGGCGCGCAGCTCGGCGCCGCGCCTGCCGATCCCCTCGGCGAAGCGCGCCCGGACGCCGTCGGGGACGAGGAACCGGGCGTCCTCGGGCCAGCCGTAGGCGCGCTTGGTCTCCCGCACCTCCTCCTCGCCCAGCGGCTCGCCGTGGGCGGCGGCGGTGTCCTGCTTGTGGGGGGAGCCCCAGCCGATGTGGCTGTCGACGATGACCAGGGTCGGGCGATCTCGCTCCGCTTTGAACTCCTCGAAGGCGCGGGCGATCAGCTCGGTGTCGTTGGCGTCGCCGACCCGGGTCACGTTCCAGCCGTAGCCCATGAAGCGGGCCGAGACGTCGTCGTCGTAGGCGAGGTGGGTCACCCCGTCGATGGTTATGTGGTTGTTGTCGTAGATCCAGCAGAGGTTGTCGAGCTTGAGGTGGCCGGCGATCGAGGCGGCTTCGCCGGAGACGCCCTCCATGAAGCAGCCGTCGCCGGCGATCGCGTAGACGTCGAAGTCGAAGAGGTCGGCGCCGGGCCGGTTGAAGCGGGCGGCCTGCCACTTGGAGGCGATCGCCATCCCGACCGAGGTCGCGACGCCCTGCCCGAGCGGCCCGGTGGTCGTCTCCACCCCGGAGGTCCAGCGGTACTCGGGGTGGCCGGGGGCGCGCGAGTCCAGCTGGCGAAAGCGCTCGATGTCGTCGAGGCTGACGGCGGGGACCCCGACCACCTCGTAGTCGGGGTCGACCGCCCGCACGCCGGCGAGGTGGAGCAGGGCGTAGAGCAGCATCGAGGCGTGCCCCGCCGAGAGCACGAAGCGGTCGCGGCCCGGCCAGATCGGGTCGGCCGGGTCGAAGCGCAGGAAGCGCTGCCAAAGCGTGTAGGCGATCGGCGCCAGCGCCATCGGCGTCCCCGGATGCCCCGAGTTGGCCTTCTGAATGGCGTCGATCGACAGCGTGCGGATCGTGTTGATGCAGAGCTGGTCGATGTCCTGGTCGCTCGGCCCCATCCGTCCCGTCGATCCTAGCCACTCCCCGCCGACGGGCCGAAAAACGACGTATATCGTCGGGAATCGGCCCATCGGCGGCGTTGTTGGGGGCGCGTGCGTAGAGTGCGCGGCGTGAGCGGGGGTTCCGCCGACAATGAGAAGCGGGTCGCGGCCGAGGCGGCGGCCGAGCTGGTCGAGGACGGGATGGCGGTCGGCTTGGGGACCGGGTCGACCGTGGAGCGTCTGCTGCCGGCGCTGGCCCGCCGTGGCCTGACCGGAATCCGCTGCGTCGCCACCTCGGTCGCGACCGAAAGCCAGGCGCGGGAGCTGGGCATCCCGGTCGAGGAGTTCGGCGAGCTGGAGCGCCTCGACATCGCGATCGACGGCGCCGACCAGGTCGCCCCCGACGGCTGGCTGATCAAGGGCGGCGGCGGCGCCCACCTGCGCGAGAAGATCGTCGCCGCCGCGGCCGAGCGCTTCGTCGTCATCGTCGACTCCAGCAAGCCGGTGAAGGAGCTCACCGCCCCGGTGCCGTTGGAGCTGTTCGCCTTCGGCCTGCGCTCGACCCTCGCCCGCCTCGGCGGCACAGTCGCCGTGCGCGACGTCCCCCGCAGCCCCGACGAAGGCGTGATCGCCGACTACCGCGGCGCCAAGCTGGGCGACCCGGCAACCCTCGCCGCGCGCCTCGAGGCGGACCCAGGCGTCGCCGCCCACGGCCTCTTCCCCCCGGCGATGGTCAGCGAGGTGATCGTGGGCCGCGGCTCCAGCACCGAACGCATTCACTAGCGAGGCCGGTTCCGCGGAACCGGCCCGGCCGCCCCCGTGTCAGGAACGAAGAAACGCCTCGAGCCTGCGATGCGCCGGGTCGTCCTCGCCCACGAGGTCGGCGATTGTAGCCGCCGCTTCCTCGATGTCCTCCGGAGTTGCCGCGGCGACCGCCTCGATATCGGCCCAGTCCTTGGTGCGATCGAAGAACGCCTTGAAGATGACCAGCGAGGCGCAATTGAGGACTGGAACGTCGCGGCCCTCGAGCCGAACCCAGACCACCGATGCGGCGACCGCATCGTGCAGGGGAAGGTTGTTGAGGAAGACGTCAATCGGAGTGCCATCCCAGTCCAACCTGGCCTGTCCATCGCGCTTGACCTTGGCGATGTCCTTCTTCCGGACCCTGACTGCTCCCGGCAGGAAAGCGAGGACCGACTCCGCCTCGGAAGCGTCGACGAAGATGTTGACGTCGAGGTCGCGTGTCCCGCGCGGCTCCTCGACGCAATAGGCAAGCGCGATCGCTCCGCCAAAAGCGTGGGCGATGCCCGCCTCGGTGAGCGAGTCGTGGATAGCGAAGAGCTTGTCGACGAGCTCACTCACAGACCCAAGCCCCCAGTCGCGATGCGGTCCGGCAGTCGTGGGTAGTTGAGCTCGGGGCGGGGACGAAACGGGAGCGCCTCGGCGAGCTCGAGAACCTGTACCAGAATGCGACTCGCCCGCTTCACATCCACCGGGGGTTTGCGTGGCGCCAGCCCGAGCTCGAGCCCGCCCGCGGCCGCCAACCGGGCCAGTGTGTCCGCGCCGGGCTCGCGATGGCCGCGCAGATAGGCGTTGACGACGGATCGGGGCAATCCCGCCCGGCGAGCAAGCTCTGCCTGGCTGAAGCCGCTCCGGCGGCGGATCTCGTTGACGAGCGACGCAGCGGGCGTCGTGGCCACTGACCTGGGGGTATCGGCGGTCATGGATTTATGTTAGCGCATTCGCTAACAACAAGAGCTACGCGACCGCGCAAAGCTAATGCGGTGCGGCGGCCTCGTCGGCTATTACGACCACCTCGTCGTTCTCGACCCGGCCGGCGGGGATCGAGGGGTCGGCGGCCAGGAGCTTGGTCAGGGGGTCGCGCTTCTCGGCGCCGGTTACCAGCCAGACGATCTGGCGGGCCTCGGCCAGGGCCGGGTAGGTGAGGGTCATGCGGCGGTGGCCC
>DATMRN010000034.1:0-7687 GCA_035566275.1 Solirubrobacterales bacterium
GTCTCCGCGTATGCGGGCACCTGCCCGGTTTCGCGCTGGATGCGTGCGCGCCTCGAGCGGTAGGCGGGCTCGCGCTCCTTCCAGTGCGTGAGCACCGGCGAGGCGATGAAGATCGACGAGTACGCACCCGAGGCGACGCCGACCAGCAGCGCGAAGGCGAAGTCCTTCAGCGTCGAGCCGCCGAAGATCAGCAGCGCCGCGATCGGCAGGAGCGTGCACAGGCTCGTCGCCAGCGATCGCGTCAGCACCTCAGACATCGAGCGGTTGACGATCTGCGAGAACGCCGCCCGCGGCATCCTCGGCATGTTCTCGCGTATTCGGTCGAAGACGATGATCGTGTCGTAGAGCGAGTACCCGAGGATGGTGAGGAAGGCGGCGACGGTTCCGCTGCTCACTTCTTTCCCCGTCAACGCGTAGATGCCCGCCGTGATCAGGATGTCGTGGAAGAGGGCGATCAGCACCGGAACCGCGAACTTCGGGTCGAAGCGCAGCGCCACGTAGGCGCAGATCACCAGCAGCGAGAAGATCAACGCCTTCAGGGCGCTGCTCGCCACCTGCTGGCCGAAGGTCGGCCCGACGCTGGTGCTTTCGAACCCGTTCTTGGCGATCCCGAACTTGGAGGCGAGCGCCGCCTTGGCGTTCTTGACCTGTCCCGGCCCGAGCTGCCGGGTCTCGATCTGGAAGACGTTGTTGCCGAAGACCGGGTTGGAGACCCTCTGGACCTGCTCGCCGCTGACCCCGATCGAGTTGAGGGCTTCGCGCACCCCTTCCTCGTTGGTCGGCTTGACCAGCGCCACCGTGGCCCTGGTGCCGGACTTGAAGTCGATCCCGAAGTTGAGCTGCTTGGTCGCCAGGGCGAGGGCGCCGACCAGCAGGATGCACCCCGAGACCGTGAAGAACCAGCGGCTGGCGCCCATGAAGTCGAAGTGCCACCGCATCCCCCTTCCAGTGGTGCCGAGGGCGCTCGGAGAGCGCAGCAGCCACGAGCGGCTCATGCTGCCGAGCAGCGCCTGGGTGAAGACGACCGCGGTGAGCAGCGAGACGATCGTGCCGACGCCGAGGGTGAAGGCGAAGCCCTTGACCCCCGCCGTCGCCAGCACGAAGAGGATAAACGCGGTGAGCAGGGTGACGACGTTGGCGTCGACGATCGTCGCGATCCCGCGTTTGTAGCCGGCGGAGATCGCGCTCGACATCGAGCGCCCGGCCCGGACCTCCTCCTTTATTCGCTCGAAGATGACGATGTTGGAATCCGCCGCCACCCCGATCGTCAGGATCAGCCCCGCGATCCCGGGCAGGGTCAGGGTGATCGGGATCAGTTTGATCAGGGCGAAGAAGATCACCCCGTAGGCGCCGAGGGCGACCGTCGCGATCAAACCGAGGAAGCGGTAGTAGAGGAGCAGGAAGAGGACGACCAGCGAGAGGCCGATGATCCCGGCCTTGATCCCCTCGTGGAGCGCCTGGCTGCCGAGCGTCGCCGAGACCTGGGTCTGGCTGATCAGCTTCAGGTCGATCGGCAGGGCGCCGATCTGCAGGATCGTCGCCAGGTCCTGCGCCTCCTGGATGCTGTTGAAGCCACCGGAGATCTCCGCCCCGGTCCGCCCGTCGATCCCGCCGGGGTTTTCGACGAAGTTGATGATCGGCCGGGTCTTGACTTCGTTGTCGAGGACGACGGCGAAGTGGCCGGAGAGGGCGCCCGCCTGCTGGGCGCTGACCGGGCCGATCGCCTGCGCCTGGCCGCGCTGGGCGATCCTGCGGGTGACTTCCTGGAAGGCTTCCCGGCCCTTTTCGGTGAAGCCGAAGGTGACGTTCGGCTGGCTGAGTTCGCCGAAGCTCTGCTTCGGTTCGGTGATGTCGGTCCCCGAGAGCGACGGGTTGTCCTTCAGCGCGTACCAGCCGGGCGCGGCGGTCAGGTCGGTCTTGCCGGCGCTGTCGGTCGGCAGTTCGGAGACCAGCACCGTCCCGACCGGGACTTCGACCACGATCCCGTCTTGGGGCCGCTTCTTGCCAGTCGAGCTGACGTAGAGGCCCTGCTTCGTGTCTTCGGGGCCGGCGATCAGCTTATGTGGGGCCCTGTGGGAGAAGAGGTAGAAGCGCGGCTTGGCGGCCGAGCAGGTCGTGCAGTTGGCGACCGGCGGCTGCTTGGCGGCGAGCAGGGCGGCGTCATAGGCGGTGGGGAAGGCGCCGGCGAAGATCAGCCGCTGGTTCTCGGCGCTGCCGGAGTTGCGCCCGGCGGCCTTCCACTGCGCTTTCGCCGTCTTCAACGCGCCGGCGGGCGGCTGCTGACCCGGGTGCCCGCCGATCGTCTTCTCAGGGCCGATCAGGTTGGGTTCCCAGTCGTAGAAGTAGAGCTGCGCGGTCGTCCCGACCGTGTCGATCGCCCGCTGCGCGTTGGTGACGGCGGGGAGGCTGACCGAGATCTCGGTGGTGCCGAGGCGCGACACTTCGGGCTCGGAGACGCCGAGCTTGTCGATCCGCTGGCGGATGATTTCGATCGAGCGATCGATGTCTTCGCCGCTGACCGTCTTCACCTGCCCGGTGGGCTCGCCCTGGTAGACGAGCTGGACGCCGCCTTTGAGGTCGAGCCCGAGCCGGGTCGGCTTGCCGGCGATGACCAGGGCCGAGACGACGATCAGCCCGAGCACGAACAGCAGTACGAAGAGATGCCTGCGCTTGCCCCGCATCTCCCCGCCCGCGCCTAGCCCTCTGGGGTGAGGACGATCAGCAGGCCGCCGTCGTCGTCGTATGCCGGAAAGACGTCGGCGACAGCCACCGCAGGGAGGTCGCCCTCGGCGTTGACGGAGACTCGCTTGCCGAGTGAGCGCACCCCCCACTCCAGCGAGGTCTCGATCGGGTCGGTGACGCCGTCGCCGTCGGTGTCGGCGGTCTCGCCGCCGTCGCCCGCGTCGACCCAGCGCAGGCCGAGCACGTCGCGCACCGGGCGGCCGATCACGTCTTCGTCGGTGAGGCCGGTCAACTCGAAGCTGCCCTTGCCGGCGTCGATCACGCGCTGCTGCTGGTCACAAACGAAGAAGGCCGCGTTGGGCGCCGGGTAGTAGTCGTCGAGCAGTTCGAAGACGAAGCCGAAACCACACTTCGAGCATCCCTTGGGACGGGTGCTGAAGCCGGCGGTCCGGTCGCTGCTGACCTCCCTGTGTCCGCAGTTGGGGCAGATGAAGAACGGCATCCCTGGACAGGCTACAAGCGCGGGCGCGCTTAGAAGAGGCTCGTCGCCCCTTCGGGGGCGGGAAGGCCCAGATGCTCGTACGCGCGCTGGGTGAGGACGCGCCCACGGGGAGTGCGCTTCAGCAGGCCCTGCTGGAGGAGGTAGGGCTCGAGCACGTCCTCGATCGTGTCCTGCTCCTCGCCGATCGCGACCGCCAGCGTCGAGAGCCCGACCGGCCCGCCGGCGAACTTGGTCGCGACGGTGTCGAGCAGGGCGCGGTCGCTGCGGTCGAGCCCGCCGGCGTCAACCTCCAGCATCTCCAGCGCGTCGGTGGCGACCTCGGCGCCGATCGTGCCCCGGCCCTTGACCTGGGCGAAGTCGCGGACCCGCTTCAGCAGCCGGTTGGCGACCCGCGGCGTGCCCCGCGAGCGGCCGGCGATGGTGCGGGCGCCCTCGGTGTCGACCTCGACGCCGAGGATCCCGGCCGAGCGCTCGACGATCGTCGCCAGGTGCTCGGGTCTGTAGTGCTCAAGCCGGTGGCAGACGCCGAAGCGATCGCGCAGCGGCGTCGTCAGCAGGCCGGCGCGGGTGGTCGCGCCGACCAAGGTGAAGGGCGGCAGCGGCAATGTCACCGTACGAGCGCCGGCGCCCTGTCCCAACACGACCGGAAGCTCCCCGTCCTCCATCGCCGGGTAGAGCGTCTCCTCGACGGCGCGCCCGAGCCGGTGGATCTCGTCGATGAAGAAGACGCTGCCGGGCTCCAGCGAGGTGAGGAAGGAGGCGACGTCGGCCTTGCGCTCCAGCGCCGGGCCGGCGGTCTGGACCATCGGCACGCCCATCTCGGCGGCGACGATGTGGGCGAGCGAGGTCTTGCCGAGCCCCGGCGGGCCGGCCAGCAGGACGTGGTCGAGCGGCTCGCTGCGCCCTCGCGCCGCCTCGATGAAGATCGCGAGCTGCTCGGTGACCTGCTCCTGGTTGACGAAGTCGGCCAGGGTGGGCGGGCGAAGCGAGCGGTCGAGGTCCTCGTCGGGCACGTCCGCCCGCGCGTCGTGAACCCTTACCTCGGCATCGACCGGGACCGGCTCGTCGACCCCTGGGGTTCGGATCCGCTTAGCGCCGATGTCGGGTGAGTCGGTCATGCGGCCTTGCTCTTCGACGACCCGGCCTTGCGCAGCGCGGTGGCGACCAGGCTCTCGGGATCCTCACCCTCGACCCCGTCGAGCAGCCGCTCGGCCTCCAGCGGCGCGTAGCCGAGGTTGACGAGGCCGTCGCGGGCCAGCGAGCGGGCGTCGCCGCCGCCCGCCCCGGCGAGCGCGACCTCCTCCTCCAGCGCCCCGGCGACTTTCTCGCGCAGCTCGACGATGATCCGCTCCGAGGTCCGCTTGCCGATCCCCGGCACGGCCTGGAAGCGTTTCGCGTCGCCGGCCGCGATCGCCCGCAGCAGGTCGCGGGCGGCGCCGCCGGAAAGGGCGGCGATCGCCACCTTGGGGCCGATGCCGCTGACCGAGATCAGCTCGCGGAAGAGGTCGCGCTCCTCCTCGGAGGCGAAGCCGTAGAGGGCCAGCGAGTCGTCGCGGGAGATCAGCTCGGCATGCAGGAAGGTCTCATGCCCGCTCGCGGGAACGGCCTTCAGAGTCTCGGAGGAGACGGCCAGCCGGTAGCCGACCCCTCCGGCGTCGATCACGACGTGGTCGGGGCGGCGCACCATCACCTCGCCTCGGACCGCGGCGATCATCCGGCCAGCCGCTCCCGCGGCGGCTCGGCGGCAGCCTCGAGGGCCTCGATCGCCTGGCGCCGGCCGGCGCCCCCGCCGTGGCAGATCGCCACCGCGAGCGCATCGGCCGCATGGTCGGGAGTCGGGGGCTCGGGCAGGTCAAGCAGGGTCCCGACCATCTTCTGGACCTGCCCCTTGCCGGCGCCGCCGGAGCCGCAGACCGCCATCTTGATCGCCTGCGGCGTGTAGGTGAAGCAGCGAACGCGGCGCTGGGCGGCGGCGAGCATCGCGACGCCGCTCGCCTGGCCGACCGACATCGCCGAGCGCACGTTCTTGCCGAAGAAGACGTCCTCGATCGCCATCGCCTTCGGCTCGTGCCAGGCGATCAGCTCGACCAGGGCGCGGTGGATGCGCTCGAGCCGGCGCTCGATCGGCAGGTCGGGCGCGGTCTCGACCACGCCGCCGTCGAGGGCGACCATGTGGTTGCCCTCGACCCGCACGATGCCGAAGCCGAGGTTGGCGGCGCCGGGGTCGATCCCCATCACGACTTGCATGGGAACGGATTCTGGGCCGAGCCCCGGATGCCTTCCCTCCATAAACCACCGCCTCCTCCGCTTCGCGTCCGGGGGCGGTGCCAATCGCCATATCGGCGCCGCTCACGGAGAATCAGATCGTGACGTTCGCTAATTGATGCTTCAGGTGGCGAGCTTGGCGAGGACGTCCTCGGGGATGTCGAAGTTGGAGTGGGCCTCGTTGACATCGTCGTGCTCGGAGAGGTCGTCAAGCAGCTTCAGCAGGCGTTCTGCGTCATGGCCCTTGACCTCAACCGTGCTTTTCGGCTCCATCGCCAGCTCGGCGGACTGGATCTCGACCCCGGCGGACTCCAGCGCCTCGCGCACCGCGGTCAGGTCGCCGGGCTCGGAAAGGACCCGCAGCAGGCCCCCGTCCTCCTGCACGTCCTCGGCGCCGGCGTCGATCGCCGCGATCAGGTCGTCCTCGCCGTAGCGGGCGCCGTCGACGACGACCGCCCCGCGTTTCTCGAAGATCCAGGCGACCGAGCCCGGCTCGCCGAGGCTGCCGCCGTGCCTGGTGAAGGCGTGGCGCACGTCGGCGCTGGTGCGGTTGCGGTTGTCGGTCAGCGCCTCGACCAGCACCGCGGCCCCGCCCGGCCCGTAGCCCTCGAAGACGACCCGCTCGATCGCCTCGCCGTCGGCGCCCGCGCCGGTGCCGCGATCGACCGCCCGCTGGATGTTGTCCTTGGGCATCGAGGCGTCGCGCGCCTTCTGGATCGCGGTGGCCAGGGAGGGATTGGCGTCGGGGTCCCCCCCACCCTCACGCGCCGCGACTGTGATCGCCCGCGCCAGCTTCGTGAACTGCTGGCCGCGTTTGGCGTCGGCCGCGGCCTTCCTGTGCTTGATCGATGACCACTTCGAATGCCCCGACATCCCTGTCATTCTATGAGTCGGAGATGGCTTCCCAGGCGCACAGTCACAATCCCGCGCGCAGCCTGGCGGCGAGCGTCGTCTTCGTCGCGATGCTGCTGGCGGCGCTGTCGCTGTGGACGGCGATCCCGCTGAGTTGGATCTACATCGCCTCGAAGCTCTCCCACACCCAGTTCCCCAGCGGCGGCCCCTACGCGATCGTCGCGGTCGGGATCATCGTCTCGATCCTGATCGTCGCCTGGCTGATCGGGCGGCTCAACAGCCTCTACGTGCGGATCACCGGCACCAACCGCCTCGCGCCGATGCGCCCGGCCTGGCTGAAGAGCATGCGCGACACCGCCCCCACCCCCGGCGCGACCACGGTGGTCGAGGCGGTCCTGATGGGCTCGGTGCTGCTGGCGGCGCTGACCCTGACGATCTGGTTCTTCCTCTTGGCAGGCTCCCCAATCCCCAACCAATAACCAACCACCGCCTCCTCCGCTTCGCGTCCGGGGGCGGTGGCAATCGCCATATCGGCACCGCTCACGAAGAATCAGATCGTGACGTTCGCTGATTGGTTGACGGAGCGGGGGTTACTCAGACCACGAACTTGCCGTCGACCTGGAAGTCCTCTCCGTCGACGGTGAGCCTGCCGCCGAGGCGGAGGTCGCAGACGAGGTCGGTGTGGACGGCGGACTCGTTCTCGCCGCCGGACTCCGGATAGCTGCGTCCTACCGCCATGTGGACCGTGCCGCCGATCTTCTCGTCGAGCAGGACCTCGCGGGTGCCGCGGTCGATCCCGTAGTTGGTGCCGATGCCCAACTCGCCGAGGCGGCGCGCGCCCGGGTCGGTGTCGAGCAGCTCGATCAGGAACTCCTCGCCGCGCTTGGCGCTCGCGTCAACGACCACGCCGGCCTCAAAACGCAGGCGCACCCCGGAGACCTCGCGCCCGCCGATCACCGCCGGCAGGTGGAAGGTGACCTCGCCCTGCGCCGAGTCCTCGACCGGCCCGGTGAAGAACTCGCCGTCGGGCATGTTGTGACGACCGTCGCAGGGGATGAACTTGCGACCGGCGATGCCAAGGGTGATGTCGGTCCCCGGCGCGGTGACGCGAACCTCCTCGTGGCCCTCGATCCACTCGGCGAGCCGCTTCGTCTCGGCCGAGGCCTCCTCCCAGGCGGTCAGCGGGTCGCCGCCGGTCACCGCCAAGCACGCACCGAAGTAGAAGTCCTCGTAGTCGGCGAGGCTCATCTCCGCCTCGGAGGCGTAGGCGCTGGTCGGGTAGAGCGTGTAGCACCAGCGAAAATCGCCGGCGGCGCTGCGCTTCATCGCCCGCGCCATCAGGTCGCCGGTGGCCGTCTGGCGGCGGGTCTGGCGCTCCGGCGGGAC
>DATMRN010000035.1:0-14821 GCA_035566275.1 Solirubrobacterales bacterium
CCGACCAGCGCTATCACCTCGTCGATCGGCCGCGGGGCGCTGTAGTAGCCGGCGTAGAGACCGAGCGACTCCCGCACCGTCAGATAGGGGTCGAGGCGGCCGCTTTGCAGGACGATCCCGATCCGCTCGCGCCACTCGCGGCCCGCCCGCTGCGGGTCCTCGCCCAGCACCGAGACCTCTCCCCCATCGCGCTTGCGGTAGCCCTCGAGGATCTCGACCGTGGTCGTCTTGCCGGCGCCGTTGGGCCCGAGGAAGGCGAAGACCTCGCCGGCCCGGACCTCGAGGTCGATGCCGCGGACCGCCTCGGTGTCGCCATAGCTCTTGCGCAGGCCGCGTATCGAGATGACGGGATCGGACAAAGCCGGGCGATTCTAGGTCGATGGGCCTAAAAGCGACCATAGAGGTCGCTTTTAGGCCCATCGGCGGCGGTTCAGCTGTCCAGCTCGACGTCGCGGTGCTTGACGCGGACGATCACGTCGTCGCGTCCCGCGAGGTCGCGCCGGATACGGTCGGCGACGGTGACCGAGCGGTGCCGCCCGCCGGTGCAGCCAACGGCGATCGTCAGGTGGCTCTTGCCCTCCGTCACGTAGGCGGGGACGAGGAACTCGAGCAGCGGCAGCAGCCGGCCGTAGAACTCCCCCGCCTGGGTTCCGGACTCGACGTATTCGCGGACCTCGCGGTCGAGCCCGGTCATCGGACGCAGCTCGTCGACGTAGTGGGGGTTTGGCAGGAAGCGCACGTCGAGGGTGAGGTCGGCGTCGCGTGGCGGGCCGTTCTTGAAGCCGAAGGTGAGCAGGGTCAGGGCCAGCTTGCCGCTCTCGTGGCGGCCCAGCATCTCCTCGGCGATCCGGCGCCGCAGCACGCCGCCGGTCAGGTCGCTGGTGTCCATCACCACGTCGGCGCGAGCCCGCAGCGGGGACAGCAGCTCGCGCTCGGCGCGGATCCCGTCGACGATCCGCCCCTCCGGCGCCATCGGATGGCGGCGGCGGGTCTCCTTGTAGCGGTCGACCAGCGTCTCCTCGTCCGCCTCGAGGAAGAGCACCTTGGGCCTCAGCCCGTCGGCCTCGAGGTCGTCCAGCACCTGGACGAGGTCGTCGAAGTAGTCGCCGCCGCGCACATCGGAGACGACCGCGGCGCGCTCGACCCCGCTGCCGTCGTGGCGGAACAGCTCGCCGAGGCTGCCGATCATCCGCGGCGGCAGGTTGTCGACGCAGAAGTAGCCGCCGTCCTCGAAAGCGGCGATCGCCTCCGACTTGCCGGCCCCGGAGTGGCCGGTGATGACGATCAGCGTCACCTCCCTGCCGGGCTCCTCGCCGTTGCGGCCGCCCCCTCGCTTCTCGGTTTTCTCGGCCTTCGCCATCGGTTCCCTCAGCCGGTCCTGTTCAGCTGCTCGTGGATCTCGCGGGCTACTTTGCCAGGCACGCCGGGCACCGCCTCCAGCTCCTCGCGAGAGGCGGCCAGAAACCGCTCTGGAGAGCCGAAATGCTGGAGCAGGGCGCGCTTGCGGACGGGGCCCACGCCGCGCAGCTCGTCGAGCACCGAGCCGGCGAGCATGCCCCGGTCGCGACGGCCGCGATGGTGGTCGATGGCGAAGCGGTGGGCCTCGTCGCGGACCCGCTGCAGGAGCTTGGAGGCCTCCGACTCGGCGGGCAGGTCGATCGGCGCCCGCCGGCCGGGGACGTAGACCTCCTCCAATCGCTTGGCCAGGCTGACGACGGTGACGCCGAGCTCGGCGAAGGGGCGCAGCGCCCGCATCCCGGCGGCGAGCTGGCCCTTGCCGCCGTCGATCACGATCAGCGAGGGGAGCGAGGCGAAGCTCTCGTCGCGCTCCTTGTCGTGGGGAGAGAGGTCGGCCTGCTCGAGGTAGCGGCTCATGCGGCGGGAGAGGACCTCCTCCATCGAGGCGAAGTCGTCGGGACCGCCGTTGCTCGTCTCGGTCCTCTTCTCCCCGCGGACCCGGAACCTCCGGTAATCGGCCTTCTTGGTGGCGCCCCCCTCGAACACGACCATCGAGGCGACGGTGTGCTCGCCGCCGAGGTTGGAGACGTCGAAGCCCTCGATCCGCACCGGCAGCTCCTCCATCCCGAGCGCCTCGCGCAGCACGGCGAGCGACTCGACCCGGCGCTGGCGGCGGTGCTCGCGGCGCAGCCGGTCCTGGTCGAGGGCAAGGCGGGCGTTGCGCTCGGCCAGCTCACGCAGGCGTCGCTTGTCGCCGCGCTCGGCCACCCGCACCTCGACCGGGGCGCCGCGCCGCTCGCTCAGCGCCTCGGCCAGCACCTCTGCCCGCTCGCGCAGGTAGGGACCGACGACGACCGTGCGCGGCATCGCCGGCGAGGCCGAG
Organism: Solirubrobacterales bacterium; assembly: GCA_035566275.1. GTDB lineage: Bacteria > Actinomycetota > Thermoleophilia > Solirubrobacterales > 70-9 > DATMRN01. The sequence goes on from DATMRN010000035.1 coordinate 2,342, forward strand.
TAGTACTGGCCGATGAACTCCTCGGCGACCTCGGCGAGGTCGCGCTCGGCCTGGTTGTCGAGGTAGAAGCTCTGGCGCTCGGCGAGGATGCCGTCGCGAACCTGGAAGACCTGCGCGTTGGCGTCGGCGCCCTCCGCCGCGACGCCGATCAGGTCGGCGGTGCCGACCGAGCCCCCGGCGACGCGCTGGCGCTCGAACAGCGAGCGGATCGCCTTCAGCCGGTCGCGGTGCAGGGCGGCGCGCTCGAACTCGTGGGCCCCGGCCGCCTCCCCCATCTTGCACTGCTCCTCGCCCTCGACCTGGCGGTAGCGGCCGGAGAGGAAGTCGACGATCGCCTCGATGTTGCGCCGGTACTCCTCGCGGCCGATGTGGCCGACGCAGGGCGCCCCGCAGCGCTTTATGTAGTAGTCGAGGCAGGGGCTGCCGGAGCGGCGGCCGGGCTCCGGCCCCTCGCAGGTGCGGAACTGGAACAGCTTGCCGAGCAGGTCGAGCGTCTCCCGCACCCGCTTCGCGCTGGAGAAGGGGCCGAAGTAGGCGCGGGCGGGGCGATGCTTCTCGCGCGTGAAGTAGACCCGGGGATAGTCCTCGTCGAGGCTGACCGCGACGTAGGGGTAGGACTTGTCGTCGCGCAGGCGGATGTTGAAGCGGGGCCGGTGGCGCTTGATGAAGCTCTGCTCGGCGAGCAGCGCCTCGGCCTCGGTCGCGGTGACGAGGACGTCGATGCGGTCGACGCGACTGGTGAGGCGGCTCTCGCCGCCGGAGAAGTGGGAGGCGACCCGCTTGCGGATCGAGCGGGCCTTCCCCACGTAGAGGATCTCGCCGTCGCCGCCGTGGAAGAGGTAGACACCGGGCGAGTCGGGCAGCTCGCGGCGCTGCTGCGCGAACCGCTCGGCGCGGGAGAGGCTGCCGTTGTCGCCACCGTCGGCCACAGGTAGAAGGGTAGGCTCCTGGCCACCCGGCCAAACTTCACGTCCGACATGGAGAGCGAGATGACGACCCAGACCCTGAGCCCGCCCGAGCTGAGCACCCTGCGGATCGAGATCGACGGGGAGATCGGAACCCTCACCCTCGACCGCCCCGACGCCTTCAACGCGATGAGCCCGGAAATGATCGGCGAGCTGACCGTCGCCTTCGCCTGGTTCGCCGACCGGGCCCCGCTGCGGGCGCTGATCGTCACCGGCGCCGGCAAGGCGTTCTGCGCCGGCGGCGACGTCAACTGGTTCCAGAAAGGGGTCGAGGACGAGGAGATCGACCTACCCTCCGAAGTGCGGCGCGGCGCCGAAGCCCTGCACCAGGCGATCGTCGACCTGCGGCGGATCCCGTACCCGGTGATCGCCGCGGTCAACGGCCCGGCGGCGGGCGCCGGCTTCTCGCTGGCGCTGGCCTGCGACACGCGGATCGCCTCCGAGGCGGCCTTCTTCGCCTGCGCCTATGGGCGGATCGGCGCCTCCCCGGACGGGGGGATGACCTACTTCCTGCCGCGAGTGGTCGGCCCCAGCCGGGCGCTGGAGATCCTCCTCAACGACCCCAACATGAGCGCTTCGGATGCGCTGGCCGAGCGGCTGGTCGCCGAGGTCGTGGCGCCGGATGAGCTGATGGGCCGAGCCCGTGCCAAGGCCGAGAAGCTGGCCGCGAAGGCGCCCTACTACGTGCGCATGGCGAAGCTGCTCTGCGGCCAGAGCATTGAGCACACGCTCACCGAGCACCTGCAGCTGGAGCGGCACGGAATCGCCGACAGCATGGCGACCGAGGACCTGCGGGCCGGGGTCGAGGCGTTCTTCGCGGGCGAGAAGCCCGAGTTCAACGGCCGCTGAACCGCGGTCGCGGACGGGTCGTATCCGAGTTACAGTCTCTTGAGACGCTTCCCCCAGGAAAGGACCCCCATGAAGAAGGTCGCCGCCCTGCTCGTCCTCGTCCTCGCATCGGTCGCGCTCGTCGCCTGTGGGAGCAGCAGCAGCTCCTCCTCTTCGAGCTCCACCGCCAGCACGCCTGAAAGCGGCGCGGCGGCGGGAGGAGGCGAAAAGGCTGGCGGCGGCGCCACGGGAGGCAGCCAGGCCTTGAAGGTCGAAGCCGACCCGAACGGCCAGCTCGCCTACACACAGAAAACCCTCTCAGCCAAAGCCGGAAACGTGACGGTCGACTTCAGCAACCCGCAGGCCCTCTCGCACGACGTCGCGATCGAAAACTCCAGCGGCAAGATCGTCGGCAAAACCGAACTGGTGGCCAAAGGCTCGACCTCAACCGCCGTCAATCTAAAACCCGGCACCTACCACTACTACTGCACAGTGCCGGGTCACCGCGAAGCAGGAATGGAAGGAACGCTGACCGTCAAGTAGCGGGGGTCATCACACGGGTGACCGAATCGCCCACGAAGCAGGGCTTTTCGTTGCCCTCGACCTCGAGGGTGAAGCGGGTAACCACCTGCCACCAGCCGCCGCCGACCTCGTCGACCGAGACGACCTCGGCGCGGCCGCGCACGCGGCTGTCGACCGGCACCGGGGCCGGGAAGCGGATCTTGTTCCAGCCGTAGTTGACGCCGAGCGCGAAGCCGCTGGAGGAGATCATCTCCTTGCGGAAGCCGTCGACCAACGAGAGAGTGAGGTTGCCGTGGGCGATCGTCGTCCCGAACGGGCTCTCGGACTTGGCTCGCTCGACGTCGACGTGGATCCACTGGTCGTCGCCCGACAGCTCGGCAAAGGCGTCGATGTCGCCCTGGGTGACGGTGCGCCACTCGCTCGGGCCGATCTCCCGCCCGAGGAGCGCCTGCATCCCCGCGACGCCCTGTACCTCTACGGTTGCCATCGCGCCGCAGTCTAAACGGGTGGCGCCGGAACCTCGAACGAGAAGGAGCTGCCGCCTCCATCGGTGCTTTCCACCCAGATGCGGCCGCCATGCGCCCGAACGATCTCCCTGCCGATCGTGAGGGAGGCGGCGTCGAGGAGCGGCCCGCGGTGATCTGGCTCCCTTTGTGCTAGGTCACATCAGGCTGAGGTACGCCAACGCATCATCCACTGTCATGATTCCAGCCAACCGCCCGCGCCAAGGAACTCTCGCCGACACCATGGACGGCGAACCAACCCCGCCACCACCCAGCATCTTTGAACCGATCTAGGCCTATGGTCTGCGAGACCGGGTTGGCTCAGTTCCGGCGTTGGGTGCGGGTGGCCGCGGTATTGGCGGGTCTGGCGGCACTGACGGAGTATCTGCATTCCAGGCTCGCGAATCCCGGTGCTCACTGGCCACTTTGGGATGTCAACGTGTACTGGTGGGGCGGGTGGCAGGCCGTGCGCGGCGCGGCGCTCTACGCCCCCGGCGCCCTGTACCACTTCACCTATCCACCGTTCGCCGCCGCGCTCTTCGGGGTCGGTGCGGATGCGCCGTTGAGCTATACGGAAGCCGCCATCACCGCCGTCAGCGTGTGCGCGCTACTGGTGCTCTGCTTGCTGGCGCTGGGCGCGGCCGGCGTGCACCGGCGGCCGGAGACGGTTTTCGCCGTGACGGCGCTCGCACTGCTCACGGTGCCGGTTGCCGAGACTCTTCACCTGGGAGAGGTAGATCTGATCCTGGCCGCGCTGGTTGGGGTCGACCTGCTGCCGCGCCGCGACGGCCGCTGGTGGCAGGGGATCGGTACCGGGCTGGCGGCCGGGATCAAGCTCACTCCGCTGATCTTCGTGGCCTACCTGCTGATCACCCGGCGGGTCAGGGCGGCGGCCACGGCAGCCGGGACGTTCGCCGCGACGGTCGCCGCGGGCGTCGTTTTGCTGCCATCGCAGTCCCGGGCGTTCTGGCTAAGCGGAGTGTTCCTTAACGAGCACCGGGTCGGCAACCCGGCCAACCCGGCGAACCAGTCGCTGTCCGGGGCGGTGGCCCGCCTCGCTGGAGGGTTTGACGCGGCCAGTTCATGGTGGCTCGCGGCGGCGCTGCTGACCGGCCTGGCCGGGATTGCGGTCGCCGCTTGGGCTCACCAGCGCGGACACCGGCTTGCAGGGGTGGCGTGCTGCGGCATCACCGCCCTGCTGGTCTCGCCAATCTCTTGGACCCACCACTGGGTGTGGGTAGTGCCGCTGCTGGTGGCGCTGATTGCGACGGCGTGGCGGCGACGCTCACTCTGGTACGGCCTGGCCGCAGCGGCGCTCGCCACCGTCTTCTCCGAGTTCATCCCGATCCCCTCGCCCGGTTATCAACCCGGCCCGGGTCGGCTGCTGGCAGGTGACATCTACGTGCTCTGCGGCCTGGCCGTGCTGGCGGGCACGGCCCTGATCCTCACCCGGGAGCGCGCAGCGGCTGCCCGTCGGCTTGCCGCTTAACTTAGAAGGCCGCAATCTCGTGCAGAGGCTGCAGGTCGGCGGCGAACGTGATCACTTTGATCGGGCAGATCGCAACCGTTCGGCACCCTCCGATCGCTCGGGTAATCACGCCACCAACCGCACCTCGAAGCTCGGCAACGCAAGCGCCCCGGCGCCGCCGAGCAGGGCGAGGATTCGGCTGACGTAGGCGGTCGTCTCGGGGATCGAGGGGACGCAGTGGCAGGCTTCGACGGCGCCCGGGCCGGCGTTGTAGCCGGCGAGGGCGAGGGCCGGGGAGCCGAGGCGGTGGATCAGGTCTGACATCAGGTGGGCCTGAGCCTCGATCGCTTCGACCGGGTCGAAGGGGTCGCGCAGGCCGTAGGAGGCGGCCGTGGATGGGATGAACTGCGCGATCCCCTCTGCCCCTGCGCCCGAGACCGCGAAGGGGTTGAAATTCGACTCCGCCATCAGCTGCGCGGCGAGCAGCGCGACCGAGACGTTCCAGTGCGCGGCGGCGGAGATCAGCGGCGCCCGGAAGCGGGCGGGGACGAAGGAGGGCAGGTCGGCGGCTCCGGCGAAAGCGCCGTCTCCCCCGCCCCCGATCCGAGCCGTCCCACCCGCGCCGGTCGTTGCCCCGACGGAGTTCCCCGCCGCCGAACAGGGTGCCGGCGGACGCGAATACCCGAAGTGCCAGGGCTCCCAGGAGTAGCGCTGGACGAATCCGAACCTGCCGGCGTTTGCGGCCAGCCAGCCGTAGGCGGAGCCTGGCCCGAGGTCCATCTCGGTCGCGCAGCGGTGCAGCGAGTGGCCCGGCGGCGCGACCCACTGCGGGTCGGGGTTGGCGGCGAAGAGCTGCGCCTGTTCGGCGTCGGAGCGGAATGCCGAGTTGACGACGAGAGAGATGCCGGCGTGCGACGCCGCGGCCGCCATCCGGTCGAAGGCCGCGGCGACGTCCGGCCGCATTCCCTCGCCCTGGCGGTAGACGAGCGGGCCGCTGTAGCCACCGCCGCCCGCCATCGTCGGCATTCCACCCATGGCGGTCACCACCGCGGCCGCCTCGGCGACCGCGGTGGCCTCCGTCCGAGCGCCCCCTTTGCCGACCTCGACCTCGGCGATGACCGACGTCTTGGCGCGCACCGGCGCGAAGGAGAGCTGGTCGGGGAAGGAGACCCGAAGGCGGCCGGCGGCGACGCCGTTCGCCTTCGCCGCCTCGAACGCCGCCTCGCGCGCCCGCAGCAGATAGACGAGCTTCTCCATGTGGAGGGGATTCGGGAGGCCGTTGGGCAGAGTCGGAGGCGAGAGCAGGCGCGGCAGGTCGTCGCGCATCGAGCGCGCCGCCGAGATCGCCGCCAGGTCCGCCGCCCGCTGCACCCGCCCCTTGCCGGTGACCGCGCCGGCGATCGCGACCAGCGCCAGCGCCGCGACGATCAGCACGAAGACCGCCCCGAGCGCCAGCGGCAGGGCCTGACCGCGCTCGCCACAAGGACGCCCCAGTGCCCTCGCGCGAAGCTCACGATCTCGACCAAGGCCCATGCGCGCACGCTGACCGGCGCGAGCGCGAGCGTTGCGCGCTCAAACGAACAATTCAGTGACCGCACATGCAAGGGTTTGCGCCGTCCGAACCTTTTCGGGCGCTCAGCCGTAGACCGATCGAGTCAACGTCGACCCGAGGAGCGCTATGCAACCGCAGTCCCCAGCAGCCCGCCACCTTCGTCTCCCGATCCAAGCCGCCTTCCTGCTCGCAGCCGTGGCGGTGGTCGTCGGCCTCGGCAGCGCCGGCGCGGCAGCCGCCTCCGGCCGGGGCACCATGCTCGTGGTTAAGGAGGCTCAGAACGAAACCCTGGGTCGAGCGGTTCTCATCAACAAGAAGGGCCACACCCTCTACAGCCTCAGCGTCGAGAAGAACGGCAAATTCATCTGCACCGGGAAATGCCTCTCCCTCTGGCACCCGCTGGTCGTGCCCGCCGGGACGAAGCCGACAGGTCCGGTGAAGCTCGGCACCGTGAAGCGACCCGACGGCAGGTTCCAGGTCACCTACCGCGGCCGGCCGCTCTACAGCTTCGGTGGGGACACGAAGGCCGGCGATGCCAACGGCGAGGGGATCATGGACGTCGGAACCTGGCACGCGGCGAGCCCTCCGGCAAAGGCTCAATCTCAGCCAACTCCATCGCCGATGCCGCCCTACGGCTACTGATCGGTGAGCGCCGCGAGAGCGGCCGCACCGACGCAGCTCCTCCGCCGTCTTCAGCCAGGAGGCGCTCCACCTGGCGTGTGGGCAGGCCACCGGCCGTTCCGGGCGGGAGGGCGCCAAAGAGGGCGCGGCGGGCGGGGATCCAGGGAAGGGGGCGCTTGAGGACGGCGACGTGGAGGCCCCTGTCCCGCAGATCGCGGACCGCGAGAGCGGTGAGAGCGCGGTCCCGGTCGAGATCGGCGCGGAGCAGGGCTCCGGTGACTCGGATGGCTTCCTCCCTCAGCACCGCCTGCAGAAGGGGCGATGGCAGGTGGACTACGCCGACCGCATCGCGAACGAGTGGAAGCGCTGCCGGGAGACGCTCGATTCCCGTCTGGTCAGCCGGCAGCGCGAGATGGCAGCACTGGCCGCGCGAGGCGACCCGCGCCTCCGGGAGATGGGCCGCCAGCCTCTCCTCCAGCGCGCGGGCCGAGGCCGAGGCGACCAGGGTCGGCCGCGGCGCCCGTTCCTCGGTGAGGTCGACCAGAAGGCTCGCCCGGTCGGGGTCGGCCCCGGCGCAGGCAAGCGCCGCGGCCGCCGGCCGCGATCCCACGGCGCCGCCGACCCCGACCACGAGGATCGTCGCGTCGCTCGGATGCCATGCTTCGACCGCATCTTTGGCCGGGACTGTGAAGACCGCGTCGCTCACCCGCCAGGCCTCGCGGCTGCGGAAGAGGTGACGGCCAGATGGTCGGCGACGCTGGGCAGCGGTGAGGGCGGGCGCAACCGCACCGTCACCCGGCCGCCCTGCACCGATACGTCGACATCGTCCCTGGCCCAGCCCGGCAGCGCGTCGCGAGCGGCGCTCGCCGCCGAGCGCCCCGAAGCGAGCGCCAGCGCCCCGGCCTCGGCGGCGCCGTCGGCCAGGGTCATCGCGTAGCCGGTCGCGAGCAGTTGCAGCGCGAGGAACGCTGCGAGCAGCAGGGCCGGAAGCCCTGCCACCAGCTCGATCGACGCCTGCCCGCGCTGCCTATTCACCGCGGGGTCCCAGCGCGGTCTTCGCCCCGACCATCACCTTCGGCAGGACCGGCAGCAGGCGCGGCACCGCCACCCGCACGAAGACGTCTTCGGAGTCGTCGACCTTGGACCCCTCGCGCATCGACGCCGGCAATGCCCGGCGCGCGGCCGCCACCGCGTCGCCGCCGACAAGCGCCGCCCGCGCCCCGGCCCGCGCCGCCACGCTCGCCGACCACAGGGCTTGCCCGGCGAGCGCGATCTGTGCCGCCACCAGGACCGCCAGCAGCAGGAACGGGATCACCGCGATCAACTCGACCGAGGCGGTCCCGGCCTCCCTGTGGCCTTCGCTGCTGGCGATCCGAGGCGGCATGACCCGACCGTCCCACCCCCGGCCGCACACGTTGCGCGCTCAGACGAACAAATCAGTTACAGGGGCGTGCCAACTGCCCGCACGTCTGACCCCTCAATAAGTGTTCGCCTCGATCCAGATTCGCCAGATAGCGGCAATCGAGGCGCCCAGCAGGAGGATCCAAACGAGCGTGCCGCCGCCGGTGGAGAAGAGCTTGTTGGTTCCGGCGACCAGCAGCGCGATCATCCCGAGCGCTCCGTAGAGAATCCCCCGCCGCCCGTCGCTCAGCGTCGCCAGGGTCAGCTGGTTCTGGCGGCTCAGCAGGTAGAGCATCCAGGCAATCGCGGCCAGGAACCCCATGGTCAGCGCGGTGAAGATCGCGTCCGCGACGTTTCCCCCGTTGGGCGCGAAGGCAACCCCCAGGGCCAACAGCATGATGATCAGGACATCGCGGAAAGTCCGCACCGGAAAAAGTCTACGCCGCGCTGGGCCGCAGCCGCCGGCCGAAGACGGATGCGGCTAGTGAGATCGCCATCAGCGTCACCAAAACCGGCCCCAGGGCGCCGGTGCCGAAGATCCGCGTGACGCCGTAGACCGCCGCGCCGATCGCCGCCGCGGCCGGCAGGGTCAGCAGCCAGGCGACGACGATGTTGCCGGCGACGCCCCAGCGCACCGCGGAGACCCGTTTGGCCGCCCCGGCACCCATCACCCCGCCGTTGATCGCGTGCGTCGTCGAGATCGGGAAGCCGAGATATGTGGAGACGAGAATCGCCGCCGCCCCGGCACTCTGTGCCGAGAACCCCTGCGCCGCGTCCATCTTGATGATCCGCGCTCCGGTGGTGCGCAGGATTCGCCAGCCGCCGCTGTAGGTGCCGAGCGCGATCGCCGCCGCCGCTGCGACGATCGCCCAGGACGGCGGGCCGGCGGCGGCCCCCAGCGTCCCGTTGGCGATCAGCGCCAGGGTGATCACCCCCATCGTCTTCTGCGCGTCGTTGGCGCCGTGGGCCAGCGCCAGCAGGCCCCCGGAGGCAACCTGCGCGACGCGGAAGCCCCGGGTCACCGGGCCGGGACGGCGCCCCCCGAACAGCTTGTAGGCGAAAGCGATCAGCACGCCGGCGACCAGGAAGGCGACGATCGGCGCGACCAACGCCGGCAGCAGGACCTTGTCGACCAGCCCGCCGACGGCCACTGCGCCGGTCCCCACCGCGGCGACGGTCGCACCCACCATCCCGCCGATCAAGGCGTGGGAGGAGCTCGACGGGAGGCCAAGCCACCAGGTCGCCAGGTTCCAGGCGATCGCCCCGATCAGACCGGCGAAGACGACCGTCGGCGTGATCGCGGTGGCGTCGACCACGTCGCGGGCGACGGTCGTCGCCACCGCAATCGAGAGGAAAGCCCCGGCGAAGTTGAGCAGCGCCGCGACGACGATCGCCACCTGCGGCGGCGCCGCTCCGGTGGAGACGGCGGTCGAGATCACGTCGAAGGTGTCGTGAAACCCGTTGGTGAAGCCGAAGACAAGCGCTGCAGCGACGACGATGAAGAGAATGATGTCCGAGTTCATATGACGGGCCTCAGGCGCCGCCAGGCAAGGACGCAGGGAGGCCGAATAGCAGCGCTATTTGGCCGACCGAGGACGCCGCATGGCGGTGTCTGAGGCCCGTCATGAGTTCTTGATGACTATGCCCTCGAGAATCTGGGCAGCGGTCTCGGTCGCGTCGATCGCGTTCTCGAGCACCGCGAACATGTCCTTCCAGCGGATCACGACCATCGGGTCGATCCCGTTGGAGAAGAGCGAGGCGACGGCGTCGCGGGAGATCCGGTCCCCCTCGTTCTCGAGCCGGTGGATCTCGATCCAGTACCTGTCGAGGTCCTTGAAGTCGCGCAGGTGCTCGAGGCCGGCGGCGAGCTGCTCGCAGGCCGCCACCAGCACTTTGGTCAGCGCCCCTGCCTGCTCCATCGGCGCCTCGATCTTGTAGAGGCCGAGGAAGTCGGCGGCCTCCTCGGTGAAGTCGACGATGTCGTCCATCTGCGTCGCCAGGCCGTAGATGTCCTCGCGATCGATCGGCGTGACGAAGGTCGAGTTCAGCCGCTGGACGATGTCGTGGGTGATCCGGTCGCCCTCCTGCTCGGCCTTGAGGATCTCCCGCGAGAGACCCCCCTCCTCCGGCCACTGGTGCATCATCCGGTCGAGCAGCCGCGCCGCCTGCACGGTGTTCTGCCCAGCCTCGATGAAGAGGTCGAAGAAGGTGCGATCGCGAGGGAGAAGCGAGAAGCGCGCCACGGAGGCAATCCTAGTGGCGAGCGGGGCGGCCGGCGGCGGCGTCAGCCCGCGGCTGCGGCGAGCTGCTCGGCGGCTCGCGCCGCGTGGCGCTCGCGCAGCTCCTCCTGGACGCTGCGCCGCTCCCCCTCCGGCGCGACCAGCCGCGTCCACGCCCCGTCGGCGCCCAGCTCCCAGGCGTTGGCGTTCTCGGCGAAGCAGCGCTCCAGCACGTCGAGCATCTCGGCCCGCAGCTCCAGGTCCTCGACCGGCGTCACCAGCTCGACCCTGCTGTCGAGGTTGCGCGGCATCAGGTCGGCGGAGCCCGTCAGCACCTTCGTCTCCTCACCGCGCTGGAAGGTGTAGACACGCGAGTGCTCGAGGAAGCGGCCGACGATCGAGACGACGCGGATGTTCTCCGAGACCCCCGGCACACCCGGCCGCAGGCAGCAGATCCCGCGCACGTTGAGGTCGACCCGCACCCCGGCGCGCGATGCCTCGTAGAGCGCCCGGATGCACCCCGCGTCGACCAGCGAGTTCATCTTCAGCGCGATCCGCGCCTCCTCGCCGGCCCGGTGCGCCTCCACCGTGCTCTCGATCTCCTCGACGATGCGGTCGCGCATCGTGGTCGGCGAGACCAGCACCTTGCGGTACTCGGCCGGGCGCCCGTACCCGGTGAGGAAGTTGAACATCTCGGCGACGTCGGCGCCGATGTCGGGATCGGCGGTGAAGAGGCCGAAGTCCGTGTAGAGGCGGGCCGTCTTCGGGTGGTAGTTGCCGGTCCCGATGTGGACGTACTCGCGCACCCGGTCGCCCTCGCGGCGGGCGACGAGGATCGCCTTCACGTGGGTCTTCAGTCCCGGGATGCCGTAGACGACGTGCACCCCCGCCTCCTCCAGGGACTTGGCCCAGTGGATGTTGGCCTCCTCGTCGAAGCGCGCTTTCAACTCGACCATGCAGACCGCCTGCTTGCCGCGCTCCGAGGCGCGGATCAGCGACGGGACCAGCGGCGAGTCGTCGCTGGTCCTGTACACGGTGTGCTTGATCGCCAGGACGTCGGGGTCGGCGACCGCCTGCTCGACGAAGCGCTCGACCGAGCTGGCGAAGGATTCGTAGGGGTGGTGGACGAGGAGGTCGCGCTGGCGGATCGTCGCGAACATGTCGACCGGCTCCTCGTCCTCCCCCTGCAGGCGCGGCTGGGTGACGGGAGTCCAGGGCGCGTAGCGCAGCTCGGCGTGGCCGGGGACGTCGGCGACGTCGCCCAGGTCGGCGAGGTCGATCAGCCCGTCGACGTCGTAGACCTCGCGGTCCTCGAGGCGCAGCGCGTCGATCAGCTGCTCGCGCAGCTTCGGGTTCATCCCGGCGGCGATCTCCAGCCGCACCACCTCGCCGAAGCGGCGGCGGCGGATCTCGTCCTGGACCGCCTGCAGCAGGTCGTCGGCCTCGTCGCTGACCGTGAAGTCGGCGTCGCGAGTCACCCGGAAGTAGCCGTGGTCGACCACCTCGGTACCGGGGAAGAGCGTGTCGAGGTTGGCGGCGATCGCCTCCTCCAGCGGGACGAAGGCGGTCCCGCCGTCCCCCACCGGCAGGAAGCGGCCGAGCAGCTCCTTCGGCACCTTGACCCGGGCGATGATCTCGACCCCGCTCTCGGGGTCGCGCAGCAGCACCCCGAGGCTGAGCGAGAGGTTGGAGATGTAGGGAAAGGGGCGGCCGAGGCCGATCACCAGCGGGGTCAGCGCCGGGAAGACCTGCTCGTGGAAGCGGACGTCGATCTCGCGCCGCTCCTCCTCGCTCGCCGTCTCCAGGGAGACGATCCTGATCCCCTCCTCCTCGAGCGCCGGCCGCAACGTCCCGTTGAAGCAGGCGTGCAGGCGCCGGTCCAGCTCCAGCACCCGGGCCTGGATCGCGTCGATCTGCTCGCCGGGAGGGAGGCCGTCGGGGCCGCGCGCGTCGATCCCGGCGTCGACCTGGTCGAACAGCCCGGCGACCCGAACCATGAAGAACTCGTCGAGGTTGGAGGCGTAGATCGCGCAGAACCGGAGCCGCTCCAGCAGCGGCACACCGGGCTCCTCGGCCAGCTCCAGCACCCGCTGGTTGAAGTCGAGCCAGGACAGCTCGCGATTGAAGTAGAGGGCCGGATCGTCGATCGGGCCATCGTACTGAGGCACCGCGGGCTCCCCGGCAGCCTCAGGCCGCCTGGGCGAGGGCCTGCTCGCCCTCGATAGGGGCGTCGCCAAGGGCGCGGCCGTAGCCCGCCTCGAGCTGCCCCAGCGCCCGCTCCCAGGAGCGGGCGCTGGCGGCGCGGGCGGCGGAGGCCCCGAGGTGGCGGCGCAGCAGGGGCGAGGAGGCGAGCTGCAGGACGATCCCGGCGATGTGGTCGGCGTCGGGGCGGCAGAGCATC
>DATMRN010000036.1:0-5613 GCA_035566275.1 Solirubrobacterales bacterium
CTTCGTCTTCGTCTCCACGGGGGGGGCGATCTACGGCGAGGGCGACGGCCAGGAGCTGCCGCTGGGCGAGGGCGCGCCGATCGCGCCGCTCTCGGCCTACGGCCAGAGCAAGTTCGCGGCGGAGGGATACCTGGCGCTGTACGAGCGGCTCTACGGGCTCTCCGGCGTCGCGCTGCGGCTCGGCAACGTCTACGGCCCGCGGCAGGACCCGCTCGGCGAGGCGGGGGTGATCGCGATCTTCTGCGGCAAGCTGCGCGGCGGCGGGCGGCCGACCGTGTACGGCGACGGCACCCAGACGCGCGACTACATATACGTGGGCGACGTGGTCGCGGCGGCGCTGGCCGCAGCGGGCGCCGGCGCGAGCGGGCCGATCAACATCGGCACCGGGCGGGAGGCGAGCGTCCTGCGCCTGGTCGAGCTGCTGCGCGAGCTGGACGGCGCCGAGGGCTTCGAGCCCGAGTTGGCTCCCCCCCGCACCGGCGAGGTGCAGCGGATCGCGATCGACCCGGCGCGGGCGGAGCGCGAGCTGGGCTGGAAGGCGGAGACCGGCCTGGAGGACGGCCTGCGCCTAACGTTGGACTCGATCTAGCCGCCGACGGGCCGATTCCCGACGGTATGCGTCGGTTTTCGGCCCGTCGGCGGGTGATCACTAACCTTTCCTTCATGCCCGCTCAGGCCTATGCAGGCAAGGAGTGCGTCTGCCAGCTCCGCAAGGGGATCTGCGACCAGTCGTGCGTGCGCGACATGCTGGAGACGCCGTTCTACATCGCCTGCCTGAAGCTGAAGGGGCGGAGCTGCCTGGTGGTCGGCGGCGGCGACGTCGGGCTGGAGAAGGTCGAGGGGCTGCTGGCCTGCGACGGCGAAGTGACGCTGGTCGCTCCGGTCGCCCACCCCGAGCTGGAGGCGCTGGCGGCGGAGGGCTCGATCCGGTGGGAGAAGCGCCCCTACGCCGGCGCGGCGGACCTCGAGGGAGCCTTCATGGCGATTGCCGCCACCGACGACACCGAGGTCAACATCGGCGTCTACGACGACGCCGAGAAACGGGCGATGCTGGTCAACGTGGTCGACGTGCCGCCACTGTGCAACTTCATCCTGCCGGCGATCGTGCGCAGCGGGCCGCTGGCGATCGCGATCTCCACCGCCGGGGCCTCGCCGGCGCTGGCGAAGCGGATGAAGCGCGAGGTCTCGGAGCTTTTCGGCGAGGAGTACGCCCGCCTGGCCGTGGTCCTCAACGACGCCCGCGGCTGGGCGAAGGGGACCCTGCCGACCTACCAGGACCGCAAGGAGTTCTTCGAGGGGATCGTCAACGGCGACCCCGACCCGGTGGCCCTGCTGCGCGAGGGGCGCGAGGGCGAGCTGCCGGCGCTGATCGAGGGCGCCAAAGAGCGCGCGGCCGCGGCGCTCGCCTGAGCCTCAGCCGCCGGTGCAGGCTGAGGAGCGGACCCCGTCGAGTGTGTCGCGCAGGTCCTTGGCCTGGCGGACGCTGAGGTTGGCGGCGAAGGCGACCTTCAGCTCGGCGATCACCACCGGGCGCATCTCGGCGAGCAGCTCGCGGCCCGCGGGCATCAGGGTCGCGTAGCTGACCCGGCGGTCGGTGTCGCAGAAGGTCCGCTCGAGCAGCCCGGCTTTGACCAGGCGGTCGACCAGCTTGGTGAGGCCGCCACGGGTGATCACCAGCGCCTCGGCGAGGTCGCCCATCCGCATCCGCTCCTCGGGCGTCTCGGCGACCGTGGCCAGCACCTCATACCAGGGCAGGGGCGGGAAGTCCGACTGGGCGAGCGCGTCCTGGAGGCGCTGGGCGACCGCGGCGTGGGTGCGGCTCAGCGCCCCCCACGCTTCGCCGTGGGGGCTTTGGGCCGGGGCGGCGCCGTTGCGCTCCGCCGCGTCCGTCGTTGTCGCCTGCTCGCTCACGGCTCACATCATCGCAGATGAACGTTGCCTAAGCAATAGTTGAAACAGCAATCTTTTCTGCTATGATGCTTTCTGCGTCAATCATTGATCTGGCAACGACTTAGGAAGGAAGCGAAAGATGAGCACTCAAACCGTCAAGCAGGAGATCCCGGCAGGCACCTGGTCCGTCGACCCGGTCCATTCCTCGATCGGCTTCGCCGTCACCCACAACGGCGTCTCCGCCTTTCGCAGCGGCTTCGGCTCCTACGAGGCGAGGTTGACCGGAGGCGAGGAGCCGCGGCTCGAGGGCACGGTCGACGTCGCCAGCATCGAGATCGACGAGGAGCAGCTCAAGGGCCACCTCCTCTCCCCCGACTTCTTCGACGCCGCGAACCACCCGCGGCTTCGCTTCGAGTCGAGCGAGCTCGACGTCGCCGAGGACGGCTCGCTGCGGATTCGCGGCGAGCTGGAGATCCGGGGTCAGAAGCACGAGGTCGAGGCGAGCGGCCGCTTCGGCCAGGTCGGCGCCGACCTCGGCGGCAGCGCCCGCGTCGGCCTCTCGCTGGAGGCGACGGTCGACCGCCGCGACTTCGGGCTCGACTGGAACGCCGACCTGCCGAGCGGCGGCAAGGCGCTCGAGTACGAGGTCAGCATCGCCGTCGACCTCGAGCTGGTCGCGGCGGAGAGCGCATAGCCATGCGGGTCCTGGGCATATCCGGGAGCCTGCGCCGGGACTCGCTGAACAGCGCGCTCCTGCGGGCGGCCGCCGAGCGGCTGCCGGCGGGGGCGGAGCTGGTGGCGTTCGAGCGGCTGCGGGACGTCCCGCCCTACGACGCGGACGTCGAAGCGGCCGAGCCCACCCCCGAGGCGGTGCGCGAGCTGCGCGAGGCGATCCGCGGCGCCGACGCCGTCCTGGTGGCGACGCCCGAGTACAACCACTCGATCCCCGGCCAGCTCAAGAACGCGCTCGACTGGGCCTCGCGCCCAGCCGGGCAGAGCGCGCTGGCCGGCAAGCCGGCGGCGGCGATCGGCGCCTCGACCGGCATGTTCGGCGCGGTCTGGGCGCAGGCGGAGATACGTAAGGTGCTGGGCGCGATGGGCGGCCGCGTGGTCGAGTCGGAGCTCCCGGTCGGGCACGCGCAGGAGCTGCTCGTGGACGGGCGCCTGGAGCTGTCGCCCGAGCATGCCAAGCAGCTCGAGGAGATCCTCGACGAGCTGGTCGCGGCGGCGGAGATCGAGACCGAGCGAGAGCCCATCGCCGCCTAACCACCCGCCGATGGGCCTAAAACCGACGCATACCGTCGGGAATCGACCCGTCGGCGGCGGTTAGGCAGAGGGGAGGGCGAAGAAAGCGACCGCGGCGAAGTGGGCGGCGGCGGCGGCGATCACCAGGGCGTGGAAGACCTCGTGGTAGCCGAAGACGGCGGGGCTGGGGTTCGGCCTCTGGGTGGCGTAGACGACGGCCCCGGCCGTGTAGAGCACTCCGCCGGCAGCGACCAGCAGGGTGCCGGTGACACCCATCGCGGTCCACAGCTCTGGGAAGGCGACCGCGGCGACCCAGCCGAGCGACATGTAGATCAGCGCCGCTACCCATTTCGGGTGGTCGATCCAGACCATCTCCACCACGGCGCCGGCGATCGCGCCGATCCAGACGACGACGAGGATCGCGTCGGCGAGCGCGCCGTGCAGGACCAGCAGCGCGAAGGGCGTGTAGGTGCCGGCGATGAGGAAGAAGATCATCGAGTGGTCGAGGCGACGCATCCAGCGGCGCACGTTGGGACGGGTCCAGTTGACCCGGTGGTAGAGGGCGCTGGTGCCGAACAGCGCCGAGAGGCTGACCGCATATATGGCGACCGCCAGGGTCGCCTTCGGCGTCTTCGCGGCGAAGATCAGCGCGGCTCCAAGAACGAGCGAGACGAAGAAGGCCCACTCGTGCGACACCCCGCGCAGCTTCGGCTTGACCGCGGCGATCGCCTCGCTTGCAACTTCCTTTGCAGATTCCGCCTTCTCGGCGGCCTTCGCCCGCATCATCGCCTTGTCACCATAGAGGGAGAAAGCCGTGAAATCCGCGGCATTTGCGGAATCGGTCGCAACAAAGTCCGTCCGACTCGATGACGATCCTGCGCAGTTACCCCCGAAAGTCGCTGCGAGAGGAGAAGTTCGATGTCCAAGACCGCCACCAGCACTCCCAAAAACGGTCTGCGGGGCCTCTCGATAGAGCGGCGGTTCTCGACTGCCGGCGCGCATCCCTTCGATGAGATCGAGTGGGAGATCCGCGACGCGGTGATCGGCAATCCCGAGAGCCCGGCCTTCGAGCAGCGCGGGGTCGAGTTCCCGAAGAGTTGGTCGCAGAACGCGACCAACATCGTCGCCCAGAAGTACTTTCGCGGGCAGCTCGGCAGCGAGGAGCGCGAGAGCTCGGTCAAACAGATGATCGGCCGGGTCGCGGGGACGATCTCGGGCTGGGGGCGCGAGGGCGGCTACTTCGCCTCCGACGAGGACGCCGGCGCCTTCGAGGCGGAGCTGACCTCGATCCTGCTCAACCAGAAGGCGGCCTTCAACTCCCCGGTCTGGTTCAACGTCGGCTTCGAGGAGACGCCGCAGTGCTCAGCCTGCTTCATCCTCAGTGTCGAGGACACGATGGAGTCGATCCTCGAGTGGAACACGAAGGAGGGCAAGATCTTCCGCGGCGGCTCCGGCTCCGGGATCAACCTCTCCAACATCCGTGGGTCGATGGAGCCGCTGAAGAAGGGCGGCACGGCAAGCGGGCCGGTCAGCTTTATGCGCGGGGCGGACTCCTGGGCGGGGACGATCAAGTCGGGCGGCAAGACCCGGCGCGCGGCGAAGATGGTCGTGCTCGACATCGACCATCCCGACGTCGAGCACTTCATCTGGTGCAAGGCCAAAGAGGAGGAGAAGGCGGCGGCGCTGCGCGACGCCGGCTTCGACATGTCGATCGACGGCGAGGGCTTCACCTCGATCCAGTACCAGAACGCCAACAACTCGGTGCGGGTGACCGACGACTTCATGGAGGCGGTCGAGGCCGGCGAGAAATGGGACCTGACGGCGCGCACCACCGGCGAGGCGGTCAAGACCCTGGACGCGCGCGAGCTGATGAACCAGATCGCCGACGCGGCCTGGCGCTGCGCCGACCCCGGCGTCCAGTACGACACGATCATCAACCGCTGGCACACCTGCCCGGAGTCGGGGCGGATCAACGCGTCGAACCCGTGCTTCCCGGCAGACGCGCGCGTCCATACGACGCAGGGGCTGATGGCGATCGATGAGCTCTTCAAGCGCACCCAGGCTGGAGAGGTGGTCGAGGTCTACACGCATCGCAGCACTGCCGGGGAAAACGGATCCGCACCGCGGCCCAAGCGCGAGGGTGTGATCGCGACGCGGCCTCTCGCGGTCATGCAGACCGGCGTGAAGCCGATCGTGCGCATGCAGTTCGCGAATGGAGCGACGTTGCGGTGCACGCCGAATCACAAGATCTGGACGCTGAATCGCGGCTACGTGGCAGCCGAGGACCTCGCCCCCGCGGATCGGGTCATGCTCAACGACACCGCGACTCCCGCCGAGCGGGCGTCCTGGGCGCTTCCGGTGCGGGTCGCCGAGCACGCAAAGTCCTTCTCGCGCGGCGGCTCGGTCATCCACCAGGAGTTGCCTACGCGGTGGAGCGCCGTCCTCGGGGAGCTAACCGGCCACCTGGTCGGCGACGGC
>DATMRN010000037.1:0-4052 GCA_035566275.1 Solirubrobacterales bacterium
ATGCTATTCGCCTGGTGAAAAGGGGGGCTAAAGGGCAAATCGCGCCGGCCCACTAACTTGCATTCCGTGACCAACGCCGAGATCGCCGCCGCGTTCGACGAGCTCGCCGTCCTCTACGAGCTGGACGGCGCCGTCAAATACAGAGTGCTCGCCTACGGCACCGCCGCGAAGGCGATCCGCGAGAGCCCCGTCTCGATCGCCGAGCTGGCCGCCGCTGGGCGGGCGACCGAGCTTCCCGGCGTCGGCAAGACGCTGGCGGAAAAGATCGACGCCCTGCTGGCGACCGGCGAGATCCCCGCCGCGGTGAAGCTGAAGACGAAGTTCCCGTCGACGCTGATCGAGGTGACGCGGGTCCCCGGCCTGGGGGCGAAGACCGCGAAGCGACTCTACGACGAGCTCGGCGTCGCCTCGCTGGAGGACTTGAAGGCGGCGGCCGAGGCGCAGCGGATCCGCGAGCTGAAGGGCCTTGGCGCGAAGGTCGAGGAGAACGTGCTCGCGTCGCTCGAGCGGCTCGGCGAGCCCGGCGAGGCCCCCGGCCGCCTGCTGCTCTCCAAGGTCCGCCCGATCGCCGAGGAGCTCGCCGCCGCGCTGCGCGAGCACCCGGCCGCCAATCGCGTCGAGGTGGCCGGCTCGGTGCGGCGCTGGACCGAGACCTGCAAGGACATCGACCTGATCGCGACCGCGGAGGAGCCGACCGCCCTCGCGGAGCACCTCGCCGGCCACCCGCTGATAGCCGCGGCCGGCACCCCGGGCCCTAACGGCCTCCACGCCCAGACGCACAACGGCGTCTCGGTCGATCTGCGAATCGTCCCGCCCGCCGCCTTCGGCAACCTGCTCCAGCACTTCACCGGCTCCCAGGCCCACAACGTCCAGCTCCGCGAAGACGCGGTGGCGCGTGGGCTCTCGGTCTCCGAGCATGGGATTACCGATACGGAGACCGGCAAGGTGACGCTCTCCTCGACCGAGGAGGAGGTCTACGACCGCCTCGGCTACGCCTACATGGAGCCCGAGCTGCGCGAGGGGCGAGGCGAGTTGAAGGCCGCCCGCGAGGGGGACCTTCCGGAGTTGGTCTCGCTCGACGACATCCGCGGCGACCTCCACTCCCACACCATCCTCTCCGACGGCCGCAACACGCTCGAGGAGATGGCGGCGGCGGGCCGCGAGCGCGGCTACGCCTACATGGCGATCACCGACCACTCCGCCAGCCACGGCTTCGGCGACCACGTCACCGCCGAGCGGCTCTGGCGGCGGATCGACGAGGTCAGTGAGTGGAACAAGGGCAAACGCGGCTTCCGCCTCTTGTCCGGCTCCGAGGTCAACATCGGCCTCGACGGCACCCTCGACTATCCCGACGACCTCGTCGAGGCCCTCGACTGGGTCGTCGCCAGCGTCCACACCTCCTTCGCGATCTCGGAAAAGGCGATGACCGAGCGGGTCCTTGCGGCCATCGAGAACCCGCGCGTTAACTGCATAGGTCACCTGACAGGTCGCCTGATCGGTCGTCGCGAGCCGTACGGCATAGACGTCGAGGCCATAGTGGGGGCCGCAGCCCGCGTCGGCACGATGCTGGAGATCAACGGCAACCCGAACCGCAGGGACCTCTCCGAGCACCACGCCCGCATGGCAGTCGATGCCGGCGTCTCGATCGTCCTCAACACCGATGCCCACGGGGTCGACACCCTCGACAACATGGCCTATGCGGTAGCCACCGCCCGCCGCGCGTGGCTCACCGCTGCTGATGTGGCCAACACCCGGAACTGGCGGGACTTCTCGCGGTTGATCAAAGGGTAGGTGAGGGGCGACGCCCTACCCCAAGCGATCGCTGCGGAGTCCCGGGGTTCGCACCAGCTCTATGGGACGTAGGGCGGAGTTGGGGACGACGTAGAACTTGACGCCGTCGCGGTGCTCGATGCCCAGGACGGCTGCCTCTCGAGTGTGCCAGGCGAGGGCAACCAGAAGGGCGTAGCCCGCTCCTATGACCGCGACGCCGGGGAAGAAGATGCCGAGGACGCCCGCCGCGAGGGCGGTGAGGCCGATTGGCCAGAGGCGGCTGAGGGCGATGCGGGCCGGGGTCTCGGAGGGGAGGCTGGTTGCCGTGCGGGCTTGGGCGAGGGCCTCTCGGACGCCATCCGCGGCTCGAGCCGGGCGACCCAGGTACAGGCCGATCGCGAGGGAGATGAGCCACCAGACTGCGGCGACGAGGACGGTGGTCGTGTCGTTGCTCTGGCCGGCGGCTATCGCCGCGATCGCTCCGAGGGCGGTTGCCTCGGCGCCGGTCAGGAAGACGGTGAGGCGGAGGAGGTCGGTGTAGGGCACTGCTACTCCGCCAGGGACTGGAGGATCGTCAGCCAGCCGGCGGGACCGTCGACGGTTAGGTCGGATTCTTCGGCAAGCTCGGGTGGGCCCTCGGGAGAGAGCACACCCACGCAGACAGATGTCTCCAGCTCGCCCTCCTCGCGCAGCTCGCGTAGGCGGCGGAAGGCGTCGAGGTCGGTGCGGTCGTCGCCTGCGTAGGCGGCTGCGACGATGCCGTCCGTCGCCAGCAACGCCGCCACCGCGGCGTCCTTGCCGCCGCCTCCTACCGGGCGCAGCTCGAGGACCTTGCGGCCCCAGCGGGGTTCGAGGCCGCCGCGGCCTGCCTCGGCGGCTATCTCGTGGGCGCGGGCCTCGGCCGCGCGCTCGTCGGGGGCGCCGCGCCAGTGCAGGGCCTGGATCGGGCCCTTGTCCTCCAGGCGCAGCCCGGTGGACGCAAGCTCCTTCGGGTCGAGCTCGGCCAGAAACTCGGCCGCGCCGTGCTCGCGACCGTCCAGGGAGGGGTCGAGATGCGGCGTCTTCTCTCCCGGCAGCAGCAGCTCGAGGCCGTGGTTGCCGGCGTAGGCGATTCCGTCGAGGCCGACCAGTTGCCGCGCCTCCTCCGCCCGGCGGCCGGAGACGCAGCCGACCAGGGCGAAGCGCTCGCTCAGCGCGGCGAGCGCATCCCGAGCGGCCTTCGGCACGGCGGCCTGCTCGGGCCGATCGACGATCGGGGCGAGGGTGCCGTCGACGTCGGTGAGGATCGCCGCCCGCGATGGGTCGGCGCTGAGTGGCGCGAGTAACGCCTCAGCCGCGCCGCGGGCCCCTGTCGCAGTTTCGCGAGACACGACATCTAGTATCGCCGCACGATGCCCTCACCAGCCACCCGATGCCCTCCAACGAGACGCTGAAGCTCGCCGCGATCGGCACCCTGGCCGGCATCTTCAGCGGCCTCTTCGGCGTCGGCGGCGGCACGATCATCGTGCCCCTGCTGATCTTCTGGTTCGGCTACGGGGAGCGGCTCGCCACCGGCACCAGCCTGGCGGCGATCGTCCTGATCGGCCTGCTCGGGGCGATCGCCCAGGGCGGCATCTACGGCAACGTCCACGTCGCCACCGGCCTGCTGCTCGCGATCCCCGCCGTCCTCGGCGTCGTGATCGGGACCGCGGTCCAGCAGCGGATCTCCCAGCGCGCCGTCTCCCTCCTCTTCGCGGCGCTGCTGGTCGCCATAGCGATCGAGTTGATCTTGTCGTGAACGAGGTCCTCGCCGCCCTGATCGCTGTCGCCGGCGGCCTCGCCGGGGGCCTGGTCGGCGTCGGCGGCGGGGTCCTCTTCGTCCCCGCCCTGACGATCTTCCTCGGCCTCTCCCAGGTGCAGGGCGAGTCGACCTCGCTGCTGATGATCGTCATCGTCGCCCTGGTCGGCGCCTACCGCCAGAACGCCTATGGCAACGTCAACGTCCGCAACGCGATCGTGATCGGCGCCCTCTCCCCGCTCGGCGTGCTGATCGGCGTTGGCATCGCCAACCACGTCTCCGAGCGCGTCCTCCAGCTCTCCTTCGCGGCGCTGGCGCTGTTCATGGCGGCGCAGCTCGTCCGCCGCGCCCTGCGCACCCCCGCGTAGGAGATCCGCCCGGCGCGCCGGCACCCCATCGGTAGTCTGAAAAGCGTGGATTCTCTTACCTGGGAAGGCGATGTCCCGCAGCTTCGCTCCCCCATCCTCGTCTGCTCGTTCCGCGGTGGAGGCGGCCGAGTCGCTCG
>DATMRN010000038.1:0-7419 GCA_035566275.1 Solirubrobacterales bacterium
GCGGTGCATGCTGGCGCGGTCCGCCAGGGCCTGCTGGGCGAGGCCGCGAGCGTGGCGGTGGCGGACGAGGTTCTCGGCAAAGCGCTCGGTGACGTCCACGGCCTTCGGCATCCTTTCAGTTTCGCAGACAGTTGTCTACAACTTTTATCCGGCCTTATCGACGTGTAACGGGCTCTTCGGTGCTGCCGAGGTCGCCTCAGACCGCCTCCTTCAGCACCTCGACCTCATCGGGGCGGTCCCAGTAGAAGGCCCCGCGGATTGTCGGGAAGCCGTTCTTTTCGCCTATGTCCTCCACCTCCCATTCGCGGCCGAGGTGGTCGCGGACGGTGGCGCCGACCAGCTCGTCCGCTTTCTGGAAGCACTGGGGACAGCTGCGCACTCTGTCGCAGGTGCAGGCGCTCTGCTCCTCCGCATAGTTCTCAGCGTCGGCAAGGGTCACCAACGTCGCGTCGCGGTGGAAGTGGGCGCCGCAGTTGGCACAGCGATAGGCGTCGGCCGACTCCCTCGGGTTGGGTTCCACCTCGGGGCTGACGCAGTCGGGGCATCGCAACTCCATCTCTGTTCCTCCTTCTGAATGGCCCCCGCCCGCAGCGGGAGCCGGCGCCACGTCACCGCACGCGGAGCGTGCGACGAATCGGGGTGGCGGCGAAGCGAGGCGGGTCAGGGCGTGGTGTTGGCACGCCCTGGTGAGCGTTGGGCGGCGGGGATTCACCCCCCGCCATAGAAGAGGCCGCCTATTCTGGGCGCGAGAGGATCTCGTGGCCGCCGACGCGAAGCCAGACGACGTGGATCTCATCCGGCCTGCGCTCGCGGCCGTAGCGGAAGGTGGCACGGCCGTCCCCCGAGTAGGACATCTCCCAGATGTCCTTGGTGCCCTGGACGCGCTTGATGCGCAGAGAGCACGGCGGCTCGCGGCCATCCCGGAAGGCATCGACCAGCTTGGCGACCGCCTGGCGGAAGGCGCGATCCTGCTCGCGGGAGAGGCGCGTGAACTCGCGGGCGAAGCCCGTGGACGCCTCGTAGGTGGGACTCATCAGCTCGGCTGCTGGGAAGATGCCGCGCTGAGCCGATCGAGGGCGTCAAGGAACTCATCACCGCTGAGCGGTCGCTCAGCGGTCTCGGCGATGACCTCCTCAACGGTCTCGGGGACGAGCACCAAGGAACCGTCCCGGCGGCGCTCGGAAACCTTGTAACGGCCGAGCCGCCCTCCGGCGGGGTCGGCGGCGGTGATGTCGACTACGAGCATCTTCATCTCCTTCAGTTTGTCAGGCGGGCCGGGAGGCGGCAAGTTGGCGCGGTGGCTTCGGCGCCGCTCACGATTCACGCTCCTCCTCGATGTAGTCGTTGGCCAGCTCGGTCCAGTCGACCCAGGCGAGGGCGGTCGAGAGGACCTCGGTGGCGAGCAGGCCGTTGCTACGGATCACGTTGGGGCTGTGGAGGCCGACCAGTCCTTCGCACCAGTCCTTGAGGCGGTCGCCGAGCTGGTGCGGATAGCGGGTGGTTTGACCTTCCACGCAGTGATCGCAGGCGCGGTTGTCGTCGCTGAGCCTCGCAATCTCACCCTTGAAGCCCGAGCCGTTGCAAAACGGGCACTCGTCTCGCGCCGCCAGGTGCTCACGGACGATCGCACGGCGATGCTCGTACAGCTCGCTGTCGTTATCGAGCACGAGGCGAAGGTGACGGGTCAGCTCCCACTCGCAGAGACGGCTCTCGTCGGAGACCTGAGTGGTTGACTCGCTCATCCGATCCTCCTTCTGGATGGCCCCGCCCGCAGCGGGAGCCGGCGCCCCGAAGCGCACGCGGAGCGTGCGACGATCGGGGTTGGCGGCGACTCGCGGGAGGGACGGGTTGGTCGCCGGGATGAGACTGAGATGGGGTCGGTTCGCCCCCTGGCGTGAGCCGAGGCCGACTCAGTCCTCATCGTCTTCGTCGGCGTTGTCGAGCAGCTCGCGGCCGCTCTCGCGCAGCTCCATCGCGACGACTTCGCTTACTTGGCGCCGCCGCTCCAGGGGCCGGGCCGGTTCATGTAGTCGGCGAGGCGGTCGAGGCGGGCGCTGTCGGCGTGGTAGTCAGACGCAAGCGCGTTGGCCTCTTCGGCCATCTCGGCCAAGACACGAACCGTGAACGCAATCAGGTCCTCGCCATCGCCCTGGCGCAACTTCAGGTCATGGCCGAGCAGGATGGGCCCTCTGCCGGGATTGACGGCGAGAATCGGGTCGGCGCCCGCCAGCGACATCGGGTACACGGAGAAGTGGGCACCCGGCCTCTCGCGGTCGACGATGCCAGAGCAAAGCGCGTCGTCGGCCAGGGCGTTCAGCTCGTCCGCGTCGCTGTGGGAGTTGACGATCGGGATCAGGTCTTCGGCGTCGCTCAACTGCGCCGCAAGCCGTTCCGGGTCGAGCTTGAACAGCTCTTGAGGCGGCGGCGAGGGGGCAGCTCCGCCTCGGCGTCGGCGATGGTGATCAGCGCCTCCTCGCGGGTGAACCCGGCGCCGCAGTTTCCGCACTCCAGGCGCCTACTGCGGTCGATCAGCGTCGCCTCTTCGCTACAGCAGTCTGGGCATCGCAGTTGCATTTTCTGTTCCTCCTTCTGGATGGCCCCGCCCGCAGCGGGAGCCGGCGCCACGTCACCGCACGCGGAGCGTGCGAGCATCGGGGTGTCCGGCGACTCGCGCGGGGCGAGGAAGTGGACACCAGGGTGAGAGGGAGGTGGCGACGATCCGCCCCCTTCGATCCGGCCCAACGGCTGGCGGTTGATGTGGCCCAGGCGAGCGCTTCGCTCCCGCCCGACCTACACAGATAGGTAGCGCCGCGGGCGAAGGCTGGCGGTCCTCTCCCCCGCACCCCAGCATCCGGGTCTGGCTCAGCCGAACGCGGGCCGCAGCCCCACGTTCGTATCCCAGTGCCCCTGCTCGAGGACTATTGCACTTGGAAAAGCTGGCCCGCCTGCTCGGGGCCGAAGTAACAGAGGAGGACGAACTCCATGAGGCTCGGCAGCAGATCCTCCAGGTGGTCGGCTCCCCCGGCGAGAAGGCGGCGGGAGATCTGCCAGGAGATGCCGTCGATCAGCGCCGGCTCCAGAAAGGGCGGATGGACGTGGGCGCTGGGGCTGCGCGCGGCGGCGGCGCGGAGCAGGGCGGCGCTGCGCTGCTGCCAGCGCTGGTAGCAGTCGAGGGCCGCCTCGTCCCCTGCGAAGGGCTGGACGGTGAGCAGGCGGCCGAGCTCGGGCTCGGCGGCGAAGAGCGCCAGGATGGTGCGGAGCGCCGTCTCGACCTGCTCGGGGAAGCTGGCGCCGGGCTCGACGGCGAGGGCGATCGCGGCCAGCAGGCGCTCGGCGCCGCGCTCGTAGTCCTCCGCAATGGAGGGCGCGGGCGGGCGTCTGTCGGGGCTGAGCTCCATGGCAGTTAGCGGGCGGCGCCCAGGCGCCGGGGGACAGGGAAGACCCCCTGTTGGCGCCCGGGCATCGACCGCGGGCAAGCGAGCGGGCTCGGGAGTTGCAGAAAACCCCCCGCGACCCGGTGTCGCTTTCTTACCGCACTGGCGCCTCCGGCCGGGAAAAGCCGGGGTGTCGCCTTAGAAGCTGCCTCAAAACCCCCCGCACACACCTGACGGCGGCGGACGCTGCGCGCTGCGACGTCCTCGGAGACCGGCAATGCACCCAGCATTGGTCGATCTCCTGCGTCCTTGCATCGCTTGGTCCGACGCTCGTCAGCCGCGCACGCGGAGTTCGGAGACAGCTTCTTGGCGTCGCCCGCCAGGGAAAGGGGACGACGGCCATTTCCTCGGACCGGCTGCGCCGGTTGCCGGGGGAAGCTGGTGGTGGCACTCGCCTGCCCGCTCATGCCATGCCCCTCCCCACTCGCGCCGCCTCTTCGGCTCCGATGTAGGGGGTGAGGACGAGCTGGACGAGTTCGGGCTCCAGCTCGGGCAGGCGCTCGGCTTCGCCGTTCATTAAGCGGCCGGCGACGATCGCCGAGACCGCCCCGACCAGCGCTTTCTCGGTCAGGCCGGGCAGATCGGCGCCGCGCGGAGTGTGTTGGCGGCCGGCGCTGAGCAGGCCGGCGAGATGGTCGTTGGAGGCGAGCACCCTCCTGGTCACGTTGACGTCGGCGGCGAGGGCGTCGAGGGCGAGCAGCTGGGCCTGCTCGGGCTCGGCGACGGCGAAGGCGATGGTGGTGCCGATCGCCGCCTTGACCTTCAGCGGCCACTCCCGCTCGCCGTTGCAGGCGCGCACCAGCGAGCCGAGGAAGCGCTCGAAGACCACGTCGTGGGAGAGGAGGACGGCCTCCTGCTTGTTGTCGAAGTGCTCGTAGAAGGTGGTGCGAGAGACGCCGGCAGCTTCGATCACGTGCTCGACCGTGAGCCGGGCGTAGCCGTGCTCGGCCATCGCCCGCGCCACGCCCGCGACCAGCCGCAGGCGCTGGTTGCGGGCGACGACCTCGCGCGGGAGGCGGTGGCGGCCCTGGGGCAGGTCCCAAGCCGGCTCGAGAGCCTCAGAGTCGAGCGGATGGGGCTGTTGGGGGGGCATGGGGATCCTTCAAAGATGAAAGCAGATTCAGACCGGAAAGACAAATAAACGTTTCTGAAGATATAGCGACGTTGTCGATGGAGCCGCCCGGACGGGAACAGGACTGGCCGCCAGGGAGCTTGATATGGAGTCGGGCCGTGGGTTAGGCTCATTACTCGGGTATTCCTGAGCATTATGAGCGCGCCTTCGACCCATCGCTTCAAGCCGAGCCTGCCCATCCCACGGGTGTCGTGGGAACAGGCCGAACGGCTCGGCCGGATGGTCCTCATCAGCGTCGTCGTGGGACTCGTCGTCGTCCATTTCTTCGACGGCGACACCCACGTCGACAGCACCACGATCGGTCTCCTGGCCGTGGCCCTGGTGCTGCTGGCTCTCGATCGGATCGAGGAATTCAAGCTCCCAGGCGGGATCGGCGCGAAACTGCTGCGCAAGAAAGTCGAGAAGCTCGGCGAGCTTGAGATCCGCCACCTGCCTTCGGAGGGATTCGAGAGCAAGAGCGACGTCGGCGGCAGCCCTCTCGAG
Source organism: Solirubrobacterales bacterium (assembly GCA_035566275.1). GTDB lineage: Bacteria > Actinomycetota > Thermoleophilia > Solirubrobacterales > 70-9 > DATMRN01. Next base: position 5,050 of record DATMRN010000038.1, read on the forward strand.
CTGGCCGAGTCGACCGGCGATCCGTTGGCCGGCGTCGCTGTCCTGCGCGGGCAGATCCGCGACCGCCTCGCCTACATCAACACCAGCCTGCTGGGGGAGAACTGCTGTGACGATCCGTTCGGGGTGCTCGACCGGCTGCGCGGCGAAGAGCGCCTGCCGCCCAGACGAATCGAAGCGCTGGTTGAAGTCCTGATGGCGACGGAACAGATCATGGCTCACGGCGGGGTCAAAGACAAAGCCATTCTCGGCTTGGTCAAAAGCGCCAGCGGCATCCATCGCGGCATAGCGCCGATCGTGTTCGAGAAACTGGTCGAGGAGGCGCTTCACGACCTCGGGGTCCCGCTGTTGGGATCTCCGATCCCGGGGACGGGCGGTGGACAAACCGGAGCCGAGAAGAGGGCCGCCAACGCGACCATACGCACCGAGTTCTTGATCCGGCGCGGCAGGCGCAGCTACCTGGTCCAAGCCAGGCTGGCCGAACTGCCCAACTCGCCGCTGCTGCACAGAGTCATGAATGAGTTGGAGATGCGGCTGCGCTCCGAGAAACTGCCCGCCGGGCAGGTGCTGATTGCTGTCCCCAACGACTCTCGGAGCCTCGAGGACGAGGTCCCGAGCTGGCTCCAGGTGCTGAGGCTCGACGATCTGCGTTCCGGGCGGTGGCAATGAGGGTTATGGGCTGCGCCCGTGGTGGCTCCTGTGGGCTTGGGTGTGCTTGCGCTTGCCTTTTTTGTGGTGCTTGCCGCACTTGACGGCAAGAAGGGGTTGAAGTCATTGACCTTGCCGTTGTGCCCGGTGAACACCGCCGTGGCATGGTGAGGGTGGGCGCAGAGGTTGGTCGAGTGAAAGCGTGAGCCGCGAAGGTCGTGCGAGGCCGGGGCGTAGGTGAGACCCGCCGGCGTCGATGGGACGAGACGACGCCGAGGGTGCAAGGGCCGGATGGGCGGGCTACGTCGACGAGTTCACCGTCGACGTGAAGGAATCGCGATGTTGAGCAACCGCTGGGGAGACTGTCGGCACTTGGATGCAAGGGGGATTTCCCATAACTGAGCCAACTGGGCTACTATGCCGCTTCCGTCGGGAAACCGACGACTTTTGATGGGCCCCCTTTTGGGGGCCCTTTTGTTTTGGCGGCTCCCATTGATTTCACCCGAAACCGCGCTAGAATGCGGTTACGTCGAGATTTGACTCGTCGTATTGAGCCTCCCATTGGAGGCTCACTTTTGGCCGCGCCTTCGGCGTTTGACGCCGTCAAGCGGGTTGAACCGCAGGGTTGGAGGGCTACTCAAGCGGCTGGAGCAGGTCCTTCATGCAGATGGCCCGGGGCGTGGGTGATCTGGTCGGCCAGCCGAGGCAAGCCGCCTTGGGCCGACAGGCCACGCTCTCCTACCGCCGCACCGCGCAGGGCTTGAAGAAGGTGGCGCTCAGCAGGGTGCCGTCCTCGAAGCCGAATTCGCCGCGGGCCTGGAGGCGGCCGGTTTCGCAGCGGGCGTTGACGTAGCTGTAGCGGCGGCCCCTGTAGGTCCATTTGCGGCCGATCTTGAGATGGCCGGAGATCGGGACGCCGGCGCCGCCGGCGATCGGGGGGAGCGTGATCTTGGTGCGGTAGCCGTAGACGCCGGCGTGGATGGGTTCGATCACGACCGGGACGATGTAGGTGGTCGGGGCGGGGACGGAGAGGTAGGCGTGGCCGAGGACGGTGTCATCGCCGTGGAGGCGGGGGCCGTTGAAGACGGTGATCGGCGAGGAGACGGGGATCGGGGCCTGTTCGGGGAACTTGACGACCGCGGAGCCCTCGCCCTCGCCGACGATCGCAGCGGGGCAGGCGCGGCGGGCCTGGGCGGTGGTGGTGGCGGCGAGCTTGGCGGCGGTGCAGACCGCGAGGCCGGTGGTCTGCACCGAGCCGTGGCGGTCGAACTCGAGGTCGATCGTCTTGAGGATCGGCGGCAGGGCGCCGGAGATGGTGGAGAGCTTACCGCCGCCGTGGAGGGTGATCGGGGCGTTTTCGTGGCGGGGCAGCGCCTTAGGGGCAAAGCCGCCCTCGGCTTCGATGACGATCGGGCCGGCGGTGATCTTCAGGGCGTAGGCGGCGGTGGCCGCGGCGAGCAGGGCGAGGGCCAGGGCTGCGGCGATCAGGGTCTTGCGTGGCATCGGGGACTCCTCAGGGCAGGGTCGAGGGGGCGTAGAGGGCGAGCTGCCAGCGGCCGCCTTCCCGTTTCAGCAGGGTGAAGCGGTCGGGGCCGGCGGGGCCGCGGTAGCGGGCGTAGGCGAGGTCGCCGGCGACGCGCAGGCCGGTGAGGCGCAAGGCGGCGGCGCGGGGCGAGGCGGGAGGCGCGGGGCGGGAGGCGAGGATCGAGGAGCAGCCCTTGGCGG
>DATMRN010000039.1:0-6508 GCA_035566275.1 Solirubrobacterales bacterium
ACCGGCTCGGTCAGCTTCCTGATCACGAGGACGATCACCGGGCGCAGCCGCAGGGTCTCCTGGATCGTCGCGGTCAGGTACTCCTCGGAGCCGGCGATCGTCTCGTTGCGCAGCCGCTCCAGCTTCTCGGGGTGGCGGACCAGGCGCTCCATCGCCCAGGACAGCGCCGTCGCGGTCGTCTCGTGCCCGGCGACGAGGAGGGTGAGGAGCTCGTCGCGCATCTCGGCGTCGCTCATCGGGCTGCCGTCCTCGTGCCGCGCCGCGACCATCATCGAGAGGATGTCGTCGCGCTGGTCGAGGTCGGGCGCCACCCGGCGCTCGGCGATCTCGCGATGGAGCAGCTCGTCGACGCGGTCGATGCGGCGACGGAAGGCGGGGAACCGCCTGATCCTGGTGGGGCCGGCGAGGATCAACGGCGCCAGCATGAGCGGGTTGGTGCTGAGGTCGAGGAAGTCGCGCAGGGCCAGGCGCAGGGCATCCATCCGCTCTCCCCCGTGCAGGCCGAAGACCGTCTCGAGGATGATCTCCAGCGTGATCGCCTGCATGCGCGGGCGCAGCTTGTAGGGGACACCTGTGGGCCAGCTGTCGATCTCGCAGGCCGCGATCTCGGCCATGGTCTCGCCGTAGGCCTGCATCCGCTCGCCGTGGAATGGGGGCAACAGCAGCTTGCGCTGGCTCATGTGGGGCTTCTCGTCGAGCACCAGGAGCGAGTTCTGGCCGAGAATCGGGCTGAGGATCTGATTGCCCTCGCCCGCATGGAAGACGCGCGGGTCGCCGGTGAAGACCTGCTTGACCGCTTCGGGGTCGGAGACAATCACCCAGGTTCCCTCGTAGGCGATCTTCAGGGTGAACATGTCGCCGAAACGGGCGCGGCACTGCTCGAGCATCCACTGCGCCCGCCGCGACCAGATCGCGGTCTGCGCCGCGCGCGGCATGCGCGGCCCGGGGGGAACGCCGCGCGTCACCGTGCGGGGAACGGCCGGGGGAGCCGCCGTTGTAGCCATCGCCTCCATAGCGCCTAGTCGCACGGTACACGGCGGCGTGGGACGAGCGTGTGAGATCCCTCCCCCTCCCATGGCGTAGCCTGCTCGCGTCGTGGCCTCCCTCCCCCGCCTCTCGCCGCGCTTGGAGCACCGCATCGTGCGGGCGGCGTGCGGGCTGCCGGCGGGAGCGCAGCGGCTGATCTTCGGCAAGCCGCCGGTGCTCGACGGACAGGAGCTCGCGGGCGACATCCAGGTGTTGCTGCGGCTCGCCGAGCTGACCGGCAGCAGGTCGCTCACCGACAACGGCGACCCCGAGCGGGTCCGGGCCGAGAGGAGGGTCGAGGCGGCCGTGACGGCGGGGCCGCCGACCCCGATGGCGCGGACGGAGGAGCTGGAGATTCCCGGGCCGGCCGGGACGATGCGGGCGCGCCTCTACGCGCCGGCGGGCGGCGGGCCGGCCGCGCCCCTGCTCGTCTACTACCACGGCGGCGGCTGGGTGATCGGCGACCTCGACACCCACGACGGGGTCTGCCGCTTCCTCGCCGCCAACAGCGGCGCCCTGGTCCTCTCGGTGGACTACCGGCTGGCGCCGGAGCACCCCTTCCCGGCGGCGGTCGAGGATGCGCACGCAGCCTTCGTCTGGGCCGCGCAGCAGGCGGCGGAGCTGGGCGCGGACCCGGCGCGGGTCGCGGTCGGCGGCGACAGCGCCGGCGGCAACCTGGCCACGGTCGTCTGCCACCTGGCGCGCGACGGCGGGCCGGCGCCGGCGATGCAGCTGCTGATCTACCCGGCGACCGACGCACTTGGCGGACAGCGGTCGCGGCAGCTGTTCGCGGATGGCTTCCTGCTCACCGCCGCGGACATGGCGTGGTTCGAGGGGCACTACCTGCCGGACCGCGCCGCCGCCGTGGACCCCCGCGCCTCGGTGCTGCGGGCCGAGGACCTCTCCGGGCTGCCGCCCGCCTACGTCGTCACCGCCGGCTTCGACCCGCTGCGCGACGAGGGAGAGGCCTACGCCGAGCGGATGCGCGAGGCCGGCGTGCCGGTGGCGCTGCGCCGCCATCCCGGCCTCGTCCACAGCTTCGCCAACCTGACCGCGGTAAGCCCCTCCTCGCGCGCCGCGATGCTGGAGGCAGCCGGCGCCCTGCACATGGGCCTCTCCTACTCGTACTAGCCTGCGGCGGAGTGGCGCTCGCGGACGAATTCGATGGATTCCTGGTCGACCTCGACGGGGTGGTGTGGGTGGGCGGTGAGCCCATACCCGGGGCGGCCGATGCTCTAACCGCGCTGTCCGGCGCCGGCAAGGAGATCGTCTTCGTCACCAACAATCCGGGGCGCCCGGCGGCGGCTTATGCGGAACGGCTGCGGGGAATGGGGGTTGCGGTCACGGAGGACCGGGTCCTCACCGCCGGCGCCGCGACGGCGCGGCTGGCCGCGGAGCGGGTCGGGGTGGGACACACCGCCTTCACGATCGGCGCCGACGCGTTCAGGGACGAGGCGGAGCGGGCCGGGCTGGAAGCGCTTGAGGGCGAGGACGGGCGCCGGGCCGACGCGGTGCTCGTCTCGGGGCACCGAGGCTTCGACTACGAGGAGCTGCTGACCGCGACCCTGGCGCTCCAGCGCGGCGCCGCGCTGTTCGCGACCAGCCGCGACCCGAACCTGCCGATGCCCGGCGGCGCCTGGCCGGGGACCGGCGCGATCCTCGCCGCGGTCGAGACCGCGACCGGCAAGACGGCGGAGATCGCCGGCAAGCCCGAGCGCCACCTGTTCGAGATGGCGCGCGGCCTGATCGGGGGCGCCGAGCGGGTGGCGATGGTCGGCGACCGGATCTCCTCCGACATCGAGGGCGGGCGGCGCGCCGGGCTGGAGACGGTTCTGGCGCTCAGCGGCGCGAGCACCCGCGAGGAGGCCGAGCGGGCGGACCCGCCTCCCGACCACGTCCTCGACGACCTCGCCGGCCTGCTGCGGTGAGCGCCTCCCCCTCTGCACCGATCGTCCCCCGCCCCGGCGTCGCCTTCGCCGGCATCTTCACCGTCACCTTCTGCGGGCTGCTCGCGGTCGGCGCGGTGCTGCCGGTGCTGCCGCGCTACGTGCACGGGCCGCTGGACGCCGGCAACGTCGCGGTCGGGGTGGTGATCGGGTCCTACGCGATCACCGGTCTGCTGCTGCGCCCCTTCGCCGGGCGGGTGGCGGACCGCCGCGGGCGCAAGCCCGCCGTCCTGGTCGGCTCGCTGCTGGTCGCCGCCGCCGGCTTCCTCTACCTGCTGCCGTTCGGCGTGGCGGGGCTGATCGCGGCGCGGCTGGTGCTGGGCGCCGGCGAGGGGACCGTGTTCACCGCGGGCTCGGCCTGGATCGTCGACATCGCCCCGCCCGAGCGGCGCGGCCGGGTGATCGGCCTTTACGGTCTCGCCGTCTGGGCCGGCCTCAGCGTCGGGCCGCTGGTCGGCGAGCTGCTCCAGCACGCCTCCGGCTACACGGCGGTCTGGGTCTTCGCGGGGACGATGCCGCTGCTCGGCGCGCTGGTCGCCTCGCGGCTGCCCGACCCGTTCCGCCCGGTCGAGCACACCGAGCACCACCCGCTGATCGCCCGCGAGGCGGTCCGCCCCGGCGCCGCCCTGGCGCTCGGCTCGATCGGCTACGCGACGGTCGCCGCCTTCGTCGTCCTGCACCTCGAAGCGCGCGGCGTCGGCCACGGGGCCACGGTGTTCGGCGCCTTCGCGACGATGGTCGTGCTGACCCGCCTTCTCGGCGGCGACCTCCCCGACCGGGTCGGCCCGGCCCGGGTGGCGACGGCTGCGGCCTGCACCGAGGCGGTCGGCCTGACGACGATCGCGGTCGCCCACAGCCTGCCGGTCGCCCTCGCGGGCGCGCTGGCGATGGGCGCCGCCTTCTCGCTGCTGTACCCCTCGCTCTCGCTGATCGTCGTCGACCGCGTCCCCGAGACCGGGCGCGGCGCGGCGCTCGGCACCTTCACCGCCTTCTTCGACGCCGGAGTCGGCTTCGGCGCCCCCCTGGCCGGCATCGCCTCCGCGCTCACCAGCTACGAGGGCGCCTTCCTGCTCTCCGCGGCGATCGCCCTCGCCTCGGCAACGACGATCGCCCTTACGATCTCCCCCAGAGGCCGGGCCCTGCTCTCCGCCACCCCCTACTCTTGATCCATGCCCAAAATCGAGAAGACCGACCAAGAGTGGCGCGACCAGCTGACGCCCGAGCAATACGAGGTGACGCGCCAAGCCGGCACCGAGCGCGCCTTCACGGGACCGCACGTCGACGAGAAGACCGACGGCATGTACGCCTGCGTCTGCTGCGGCGCCGAGCTGTTCTCCTCCGGCACGAAGTTCGACTCCGGCACCGGCTGGCCCAGCTTCACCGAGCCCGCCAACCTCGAGCACGTCGAGCTGCGTCCCGACAACAGCCTCTTCATGCGCCGCACCGAGGTCGTCTGCAGGCACTGCGACGCCCACCTCGGGCACGTCTTCGACGACGGCCCGGGCCCGGGCGGACAGCGCTACTGCATCAACGGCTGCGCGCTGGAGCTCAAGCCGAGCCGCCGGCACCCAGATAGCTGAACTTCACCGCCAGGGCGACAGCCTCGGTGCGGGTGTCGACCTCGAGCTTGGCGATCGCGTTGCGGACGTGGGTGTGGACGGTCGCCGGGCTGAGGGCGAGCCGCTCGGCGATCTCTTTCACCCGCAGGCCCTCGGCGAGCAGCTCGAGGATCTGGCGCTCCCGTGGGGAGAGCTCGAGCAGTTTCTCGACCTCGGAGGGCTTGCCGCCGGCGAAGTCTCCGCCAAGGAAGGTGCCGCCGCCGGTCACCGCTTTGACGGCCCTGGCGATGTCCTCGGCCGGGGCCGACTTCAGCACGTAGCCGGAGGCGCCGGCGCGCAGGGCCAGGGCGAGCAGGTCCGGCTGGGCGTGGGCGGTGAAGACGATCACCTTGGTCCGCGGCCGCGCCTTCAACACCTCCTTGGTTGCCTCGATGCCGTCGCGCTTGGGCAGCTCGACGTCGATGATGAGGACGTCGGGCTCCAGGCTCTTGACGACGTCGACCACATCGCGGCCGTTGATCGCCTCGCCGACGATCTCGACGGTGCTGGAGTTGGCCATCCGCGCCTTGATCGCCTCGCGGACGATCTCGTGGTCGTCGCAGAGGACGACGCGCTTGGCATCCCGGACGCTCACGCTCATCACAACGTTTCGCGCTCCACTCGCGGCGCTGAGAACCAGATATGAATGCTTGCGAGTTCCGCGCTCATAGTGGGCCGATCCTCTCAGGGGCGCCGTACAGATGCAAAATATTAGGTAGCGTGAAACCGCCGTCCCGCTCCTGCCGGTTCTCGATCAGCGCGATCATCGTCCGTCCCACGGCCACCGCGGTGCCGTTCAGCGTGTGCACCGCCTGGGGGGATTCGCCGTCGGCGGACCGATACCTACAACTGAGGCGGCGCGCCTGGTAGTCGGTCGTGTTCGAGCAGGAGGTCAGCTCGCGGTAGCGGCCCTGGCTGGGGATCCAGGCCTCGCAGTCGTACTTCTTCGCCGCGGGCGCGCCGAGGTCGCCCGCGGCGACGTTGACCACCCGGTAGGGGATCTCCAGCTCGGTGAGGATGCGCTCCTCGATCGCCAGCAGCCGCTCGTGCTCGGCCGCCGACTCGGTCGGCTCGACGAAAGAGAACATCTCCACCTTGTCGAACTGGTGGACGCGGAAGATGCCGCGGGTATCGCGGCCGGCGGCGCCGGCCTCGCGGCGGAAGCAGGTGGAGAAGCCGGCGTAGCGCAGGGGCAGTGCGCCGGGGTCGAGGATCTGGCCGGCGTGCAGCCCGGCCAGGGCGACCTCGGAGGTGCCGACCAGGAAGAGCTCGTCTCTGGGCACCTCGTAGATCTGGTCCCGGTCGCCGGGGAGGAAGCCGGTGCCGACGAGCGCCTCCTCGCGGACCAGGACCGGCGGGACGACGGGCTCGTGCCCCTCGGCGCGGACCAGCTCGATCGCGAAGCGGACCAGGGCCAGCTCGAGCAGCACCAGGTCGCCCTTGAGGTAGGCGAAGCGGGAGCCGGAGAGCCGCGCCGCCGCCTCCATCTCGATCAGGCCCAGCCCGGCGCCGATCTCGAGGTGGTCGCGGGGCTCGAAGTCGAACTCCGGCCGCTCGCCCACCTCGCGGATGACGACAGCGTCCTCCTCCGTCATCCCGTCGGGGGCGTCGGGGTCGGGCAGGTTGGGGAGCGAGGCGGCGACCCGGTCGAGATCCGCTTCGACCTCCTCCAGCTCGGCTTTGCGGGCCTCGACCTTCTCCTTCAGCCCCTGGACCCGCTCCATCAGGCCCCCGACGTCGCCGCCCGCCTGCTTGGCCTCGCCGATCTGCTTGGAGAGTGTCCTGCGCTCGGCCTGGACGTTCTCGACCTCGGGCAGCAGCTCGCGGCGGCGGGCGTCGAGCGCCAGCAGCTCGTCGACCTGCCCGGCCGCGCCGCGGCGGGCAAGCGCCGCCTTGACCCGCTCGGGATCGGAGCGGATCAGCTTCAGGTCGAGCATC
>DATMRN010000040.1:0-3225 GCA_035566275.1 Solirubrobacterales bacterium
TCTTCACTTTGGTGATGGTGGTTGTGCTCGGAGCCACCGGCGTCTTCGTCTATCTGCGCTTCGGGGCCGAGCTCGACAGCACGATCAATGCCGGCCTGCGCTCGCGCGCCAGCGATGTCGCGGCGTTGGTCAAGGAGGTCGACTCCGGCTTGCGCGAGAGGCGCCGAGGCGGGCTCGTAGGGCGTTCGGAGAGCTTCGCCGAGGTGCTCGACCCGTCAGGCAAAGTGCTCGATTCGACCCTCTCGGTCGGCCGCCATGTCCTGCTCAGCCCCGCCGAGCTTCGCCGGGCCGAGCTTGGGCCTTTCTTCCTCAACCGTGGACCACTTCCCGGATTGCGGGACGAGTCGCGGCTGCTGGCGGTACCGGTTCGTGCCCGGGACCAGCGTCTGGTCGTGGTGGTCGGAACCTCGACCGAGGCTCGCAGCGAGTCGCAGGCCGACCTGCTCCAACTGCTCTTGGTCGGTGGCCCGGTCGCGTTGCTGCTCGCCTCGCTGGCCGCATATGGCGTTGCCACCGCGGCCCTGCGGCCGGTCGAGGCGATGCGCGCCAGGGCGGCACAGGTCTCCACCGCCGAGCCGGACCAGCGGCTGCCCGTGCCGCCGACCAACGATGAGATCGCTCGCCTCGGGGTGACCCTCAACGCGATGCTCGGCCGGCTGGGCGAGGCGCTGGCGCGCGAGCGGCGGTTCGTCGGCGACGCCAGTCACGAGCTGCGGACGCCGCTGGCGATCCTCAAGGCAGAGCTCGATCTCGCGCTCAGCCAAGGGCGCTCGCCTGCTGAGCTGCGGACGGCGCTGGCTTCCGCGGCTGAGGAGACCGATCGGTTGATCCAGCTCGCCGAGGATCTGCTGACGATCGCCCAAACCGACCAAGGGGAGTTGCCGGTGAGGCTTGCGCCAACGGATATCGGCGAGGTTCTGAACGGGGTCACCCGCCGTTTCTCCCGCCGTGCCGAGGATGGCGGCCGGGCCCTCGAGGTGAGTGTCGAGCCCGGGCTGGAGGCGGCGGCCGACCGGCTGCGCCTCGATCAGGCGCTCGGCAACCTGCTCGACAACGCCCTTCGCTACGGATCGGGGCCCGTCGGCCTGACAGCGGTCGGCCGCGACGGCTCCGTTGAGCTTCACGTCCTGGATCGCGGTCCTGGCTTCGCGGAGGACTTCCTTGGCAGGGCCTTCGAGCGCTTCAGCCGGGCCGATGCGAGCCAGCGCGATGGCGGCAGCGGTCTCGGCCTGTCGATCGTGGATTCGATCGCCCGCGCCCATCGCGGCGAGGCACATGTCGCCAATCGCGAGGGCGGGGGAGCGGACGTCTGGCTGACCCTGCCATCGACGACTCTCACCTGAGTTTCATTTCAGCGGCGTACAAGTGCTCCGATCATGATCGAGCGAGAGGAGAGGAACGTGAGTGCGAAGTGGCTGAAGTCCTTGGGAGCGGCGTCGATCGTCGGTCTCTTGCTCGCCGGCTGCGGGGGCGGGGGCGGGGGATCGACCACCACCAAGAGCGCCACCGCAAAGACCCCTTCAAGTGCCGCGGCGAGCCCGGTGGCGGAAAGCGGCGTCCCGAGCGAGGCGCAGTCCGCCGCAACCGGAGACATTCCCGACAATCAGATCTTTCTCACCTACGACAATCGTGCAGCCGGATACTCGATCCGCTACCCCGAGGGTTGGACACGGAAGGGCTCCTCCTCTGCCGTCACCTTTCAAGACAGGGGGAACGTCATCCACGTCCTCGTCGCCAAGGGCGCTCCGCCGACGCCGGCCGGCGTCGGCGCCGGCGTCGCCAAGCTGAAGCGCAGCGACCCGAGTATCCACGGCGGCGCCGCACAGACGCTGACGCTCGGCGGCGCCCCGGTGATCAAACTCACCTACACCCGCCTCAGCGCACCCGACCCGGTCACGGGCAAGCGGTTGCCGCTGACGATCGATCGCTACGAGTACGCCCACGGCGGCAAGGTGGCGATCGTCGACCTCGGCACCCCGAAGGGCGTCGACAACGTCGACGCCTACCGGATGATCAGCGAAACCTTCCGATGGCGGTAGGCAGTCTCTACCGCGAACCGGAAGCCGCTCAGACGGGGGCGATCGACTGGCCTGCGCTGGAGTTGCACGACGTCTTCAAGATCTACCGCTCGGGGCCGGTCGAGACGGTCGCCCTGCGCGGTGTCGACCTCGAGGTGAAAAAGGGCCAGCTCGTCGCGATCCTCGGCCCGTCGGGCTGCGGCAAGAGCACGTTGCTGGCGTTGGCGGCGGGGCTCGATCGCCCCTCGGCGGGGGATGTGCGGGCCTTCGGCGATTCGCTGGCGATGCTAAGCGAGGCGGAGCTGGCGACGTACAGGGGCCGGAGGATCGGCATCGTCTTCCAGAGCGAAAACCTGTGGTCCTCGCTCAGCGCCCGCGAGAACGTCGCCGCCGCCCTGCGTCTCGCCGGCTTCGACCGGCCCCGAGAGCGCGCGGTCGAGGCGCTGGGCGAGCTCGGGCTCGCCGATCGTGCCGAGCACCGGGTCGCCGCGCTCTCGGGCGGCGAGCAGCAGCGGGTGGCGATCGCCGCCGCGGTGGCGCGCCAAGCGCCACTCGTCCTCGCCGACGAGCCGACGGGAGAGCTCGACGCCGAGAACGAGCGCATCGTGCTCGCAGCGCTCCGCCGCCTGCCCATCGAGCACGGATGCGCGGTGGTCGTGGTCACCCACTCCGATGCGGTCGCCGCGGCCGCGCACCGGGTGGTCGAGCTTCGCGACGGGGCGGTGGTCCGGTGAGCGGGGCCACCGTGGCGGCGGCGGAGCTGGCCGGATGCCGGGACGTCTCCGTCTCCTACGGGCGCGGCCGGGCAGAGGTCACGGCTCTCGCGGGTGTCGAGCTGTCGATCGGCGAGGACGAGGCGATCGCCCTCTGGGGCCCGTCCGGCTCGGGCAAGACGACCCTGCTGCACGTGCTCGGGGGCCTCGTCGTGCCGAGCGCCGGCAGCGTTCTCTGGAAGGGCGAGCCGCTTTCGTCGCTCGACGTCGCCGCTCGCGGCAGGGCCCGCGCCGGTGGAATCGCCTACGTCTTTCAGGGATCGAACCTGCTGCCCACGTTCACCGCATATGAGAACGTGGCCTTCGCCGCCTGGGTCGCCGAGCGCGCCGGGGAGCAGATGCGACATGAACCGGCTGAGCTGCTCGAGCTGGTCGGCTTGTCGGAGAAGCTCGACGCGCTCCCGTCTGAGCTGTCGGGGGGCGAGGCCCAGCGG
>DATMRN010000041.1:0-4498 GCA_035566275.1 Solirubrobacterales bacterium
GAGGACGACGAGCCAACGCGTCGCGACATGGCCCTCCATCCACCGCGCCGCGGCGCGCCGGCTCTCCTCGACCCGGAAGTGGCGGACGAGGACGACCGCCGCGACCACGACGACGATCAGCGTGCCGAGCAGGAAGGCCCCTTTGCCGGCGTACTTGGCGGCGGTGTCGATGCTGCGCGAGAAGAAGTAGCCGATCAGGATGTGGGCGCTGACGAAGAGCCCGCAGCCGAGGATGCTGTAGGGGACGAAGGCGCGGTAGCGCATCCCTGAGCTGCCGGCGATGAAGGGGGCGAAGGCCCGAACGACGGTGAGCCAGCGGCCGACGAAGATCGTCTTACCGCCATGGCGGGAGAAGTGGTCCTCGACTTTTTCGAAGCGCTCGTGGCCGATGCCGAAGCGGGGGCCGTGCCGGAGGACGAACTCGCGGCCGAGACGGCGGCCGACGAAGAAGCTGGTCGAATCGCCCGCCCAGGCGGCGAACCAGGCGATGGCGATCAGCAGGTAGATGTCGATCGCGCCCTGCCCGGCGACGGCTCCGCCGAGCAGCATCGCCGTCTCGCCGGGAACGACGAGGCCGACGAAGGCGCCGACCTCGGCGAAGGCGAAGACGCCGACCAGCAGGTAGGTCCAGGCGCCGAGCGTATTGGAGACTTCCTCCAGCAGCTTGTGGAGGTTGAGGTGGCCGAGCTGGCGGCTGAGCAGATAGTAGCCGCCGATCACCATCGCGGCGACGATCGCCAGGACCAGCCGTTTGCGGTTGCCCGCCGGCTCGGCCGGCAGCCTCATGGCGTCCTCCCGGCCGCGCAGACGATCGCGTCGTCGCGGTCGATGCGGGAGGCGGCGTCGCGTGCGGCGGCGAGGTCGGCGAAGAGGCCGAAGGCGGTGGGGCCGGAGCCGGTCAGCAGGGCGAGGGTCGCGCCGGCCTCGCGCAGCGCGTCGAGGGCGTCGCCGATCTCGGGGCGCAGGGAGCGTGCGGCTGGCTCGAGGTCGTTGGCGAGCAGGTCGGCGTAGGAGAGCGGAGAGGCGCCGGCGCCCGCAACGTCGCGGAGGCGGGCGGCGAGATCCGCCAACTCGCCGGAGTCGCGGCCAAGCCCGAGGCGGTCCGCCTCGGCGAAGACCTCGGCGGTGCTCAGGCCGCCGCCGCCCGGCAGTAGGACGACAGCATGGGGCGCGGGGTCGGGGAGGCGCTGCACCCGCTCGCCGGCGCCCTCGACCAGCGCCAGGGAGGGGACGAGCTGCGAAGGAACGTCGGCGCCGATCTCGGCGGCGAGGTCGGCGAGGTCGGCGACCTCGCCGGCGGCGAGGCGCAGAACCGCCGCGGCGTCGGCGCTGCCGCCGCCCAGACCGGCCGCGACGGGGATGCGCTTCTCGATCCGGATGCACAAGGGGGGACGGCCCCAGCCCCGCGTCCGCAGCCCCGCCAGCGCCCGGGCGGCGAGGTTCTCGCCCTCGACGCCGGGACAGGCGACCTCGTCGCGCGCACCCTCGGCGACCTCGATCGGGTCGGCCAGCGCCAGCGGCTCGAACAGCGAGCAGAGCTCGTGGAGCCCGTTCTCGCGCCGCCCCCCCAGGTAGAGGCAGAGATTGAGCTTGGCGGGAGCGTGAACGAGCATGGGAACGACGGCCGGGTCAGGTGTCTGGGTGGAGCTTCGCCGAAAGCGCGACGAAGTCCTCGGCCGAGAGGGTCTCGGCACGGGCGTCCTCGGGCAGGTCCAGCTCGGCCAGGGCGGCGCGGGCGGCGGCCATCCCGCCCGGGCGGACGTGCTCCAGCGACCGGGCGAGTGACTTGCGGCGGTGGGCGAAGGCGGCGCGCACCAGGTCCCGGGTCTCCGCGTCCGCGCCGGGGCCCCTGCGCCGCAGGCGCAGGATCGCCGAGTCGACCCGGGGGCGCGGGCGGAAGACGGCCGGGTCGACCCTGCGCACCAGCTCGACCTCGCAGGCGATCTGCGCCACCGCGCTCGCCGAGCCGTAGGTGCGGCTGCCGGGCGCGGCGCGCAGCCGGTCGGCGATCTCGCGCTGCACCATCACGGTCCAGCTCCGCACCGAGGGGAGCTGCTCGATCGTGCGCAGGATCACCGGGGTCGCCACCGAGTAGGGGAGGTTGGCGACGACGGCGGTCGGCGCCGGGCGCAGGGTGGCGAAGTCGAGCTTCATCGCGTCGGCCCAGCGCAGGTCGACGTCGGGACGGGAGGCGATCGGCGCCAGGACGCCCTCCAGGCCGCGATCGATCTCGACCACGTGGACGTGGGCCGCGGCCTCGGCCAGGCGCACCGTCAGCACCCCCTCCCCCGCGCCCACCTCCAGCACGACGTCCTCGGGGGCGAGGCCGGCGTCGCGGACGATCGCGTCGAGCAGGTTGGGGTCGGCGAGGAAGTTCTGGCCGAGCCTCACCACCCGAAAACGGCCCTCGCGTTCTCCTCGACCGTCTGCTCCAACTCCTCGTAGGTGACGCCGCGAGCCTCGGCCACGACCTTCGCCGTCTCGACGACGTGGGCGGGCTCATTCGGCCTGCCCCGCACCGACTGGGGAGCGAGATAGGGAGCGTCCGTCTCGACCAGGACGAGCTCGTCCGGCAGCTTCGCCGCCGCCTCTCGCAGGGCGTCGGACTTGGGAAAGGTGACGATGCCGGAGAAGGAGCAGAGCCAGCCGCGCCCGATCGCGTCGTCCACCCGCCAGGGAGCGAGGAAGCAGTGCAGGATGACGGCGACGCCGGCAGCCCTGGCGTCGAGGATCTCGAAGACCTCGTCGGTCGCGGTGGTCTCTCCGTCGGGATCGCGGGCGTGGATGACGATCGGCAGGCCGAGGTCTCGGGCGATCTCGACCTGGGCCTCGAAGGCGCGACGCTGGTCGGACGGGCTCGCCGACTCCCGGTAGTGGTCGATCCCGGTCTCGCCGATCGCCCGCACCTTCTCGTGCCCGGCGAGGCGGACGATCTCGGCCGCCGCCGCGTCGTCGAACCCGGTGGCGGAGGTCGGGTGGCGCCCGACCGTCGCGAACACCCCCTCGTGCCGCTCGGCCCCGGCGATCGCCACCTCGTTGGAGTCCTCGCCGAGGCCGACGTTCAGCATCCGCCCCACCCCCGCCTCGAGAGCCGCCGTCACGACCTCGGCCTCCGGCCGCTCGCAGAGGAACAGGTGCGTGTGCGAGTCGATCATCGAGCCGGAGCCTCGATCTTCGGGAAGAGCGGCGGCAAGCGCTCGATCCTCTTACCGCCCTGGCGGGAGCCGAGCTCGGCCAGCTCCCGTCCCTCCTCGCCGAGGGCCGAGAGAATCCGCTCGCTCGTCGCCGGCAGGTAGGGCACGAGCAGCAGGGTCGTCACCCGCAGGCCCTCGACCAGGCTGTAGAGGACCTCGTCGAGGCGCTCGGGGTCGGCCTCGTCGCGAGCCAGCTCCCAGGGGCGCGCCTCCTCGACGAAGCGGTTGAGGCGGCGCACCAGCTTCCACGCCTCCTCCAGCGCCTGGCTCAGCTCGGCCCGGTCGAGCAGCTCCGAGAAGCGGCCGAGAGCCCCGTCGAAGTCCTCTGCGAGCACAGCGTCGACCGCCGCCACCGGCACGGTTCCGGCCCGGTAGCGGTCGACCATCGCGGTGACGCGGCTGGCCAGGTTGCCGTAGTCGTTGGCCAGCTCGGTCTCGTAGCGGGCCTCGAAGCCGGCGGTGGAGATCGAGCCGTCCTGGCCGAAGCTGACCTCGCGGAAGCAGTAGAAGCGCAGCGCGTCGGCACCGAAGCGCTCGATCGCCGCGAACGGGTCGAGCACGTTGCCGAGCGACTTCGACATCTTCTTCTCGCCCATCAGCAGGTAGCCGTGGATCGCCATCCGCCGCGGCGGCTCGAGGTCCGCCGCCCAGAGCAGCGCCGGCCAGATCACCGCGTGGAACTTGAGGATGTCCTTCGCCATCACGTGCAGGTCGGCGGGCCAGAAGCGGTCGGTCAGGTCCTCCCCCTCGCGCGCGAAGGTGAGCGCGGTGACGTAGTTGAGCAGCGCGTCGAACCACACGTACATGCGCTGGTCGTGGTCCCAGGGCAGCCGCATCCCCCATTTCAGCTTCGGGCGCGAGAGCGAGACGTCCTCCAAGCCCTGCTTGACGAAGGCGACCGCCTCGTTGCGGCGGAACTCGGGGACGACGAAATCGGGGCGCTCCTCGTAGAGGGTTTCCAGCCGCTCCTGGAAGGCCGAGAGCTTGAAGAACCAGTTCTCCTCGCGCTCACGCTCCAGCGGAATCTCGTGGATCGGGCAGGTGTGGCCCGGGCCGAGCTCGCGCTCGGTTTTGAAGTCGGCGCAGCGCGGGCAGTACCAGCCCTCGTAGAGCCCCTTGTAGGTGTGGCCGTTGTCGTGGACCCGCTGCAGCACCTGCTGCACGCGCGCCTTGTGCCGCTCGTCGGTCGTGCGGATGAAGAAGTCGTTGGCGACGTGCAGCCGCGGCATCAGCTCGCGGAAGCGCTCGGAGTTGCGGTCCGCGAGCTCCTGCGGCGTCGTCCCGAGGCGCTCGGCCGCGAGCGC
>DATMRN010000042.1:0-3468 GCA_035566275.1 Solirubrobacterales bacterium
ATCCGCCCCGCCGCGGCATGGTCGTAGCCGACCTCGATCACCAGCTCCGGCCGCAGCGCCACCCACTCGAGATCGCGTCCGCCGGTCCAGCGGCTCGGCTCGGCGGTGCCGCTCTGGCCCGTCTCCAGCGGCGCCAGCATCGTCCGCATGCTCCGTTTGGCCTGGGCGCTGAAGCCGGAGATGTGGCCGACCGAGCGCAGCTCGCCACCGTCGTAGAGGCCAAGGATCAGCGAGCCGACCGTGCCCTCCTCTTTTCCGGGCCGCCAACCCATCACCACGCAGTCGATCGTCCGCTCGCGCTTCACCTTCGCCATCCCCTTGCGCTTGCCTGGGACGTAGGGCGCGTCGAGCTGCTTCGCCATCACTCCCTCCGTGGTCCGCAGCCACTCCTCGGCCCGCTCCGGGTCGCCCGTCAGCGACGACGGCTCCAGCCCCACCCGCTCCGCCAGGGGCTCCAGCCGGGCGCGCCGCTCGGACAGCGGCGCCTCCAGCAGCGACTCGTCCCCCTCGGCCAGCAGGTCGAAGACGATGTAGCCGGCGGGGATCTCCCTGGCGAGGAGGTTGATCCGCGACTCGGCCGGGTGGATACGGCTCTGCAGGGCGTCGAATTCGAGCTCGCCTTCCTCGTCGCGGATCACCAGCTCGCCATCGAGCACGTGGCGCCCCGGGGCAAAGCGCAGCTCCGGGAAGTAGCGGGCCAGCGCTTTGCCGCTGCGCGACTGGATGTAGGCGTCCTCGCCGTCGACGAAGACGATCGCCCGGAAGCCGTCGAGCTTCTGCTCGTAGGCCCACTCCTCTCCCCGCGGCAGCTCTTTCCGAGTCAGCGCGAGCTGCGGCTTCAGCGGCGGGGTGAGTGGAAGGGTCACGCCCCGTCGAGGCTAGCCTGCCGGCGCGCCCGGCTCTCTCGCGGGTCGGGGATGGGCACAGCCGCGAGCAGGGTCTTGGTGTAGTGATGTTGGGGCCGCTCGCAGACCTGGTCGGCGGTCCCCTCCTCGACGATCTTGCCCGCGTACATCACCGCGATCCGGTCGGAGATGTGGCGGACCACGCCGATGTCGTGGGCGACGAAGACGTAGGTGAGGCCAAGCTGGTCCTGGAGGTCGTCGAGCAGGTTGACTATCTGGGCCTGGATCGAGACGTCGAGCGCGGAGACCGGCTCGTCGGCGACGACCAGCTTCGGCCGCAGCGCCAGCGCGCGGGCGATCCCGATCCGCTGGCGCTGGCCGCCGGAGAACTCGTGCGGGTAGCGGTCGTAGTGCTCGGGGGAGAGGCCGACCCGCTCCAGCAGCTCCTGGACGCGGCGTCGCAGGTCGGCGCCGGAGGCGACCCTCTGCAGCTTCAACGGGTCGCCGACGATCTGCCCGACCCTTTTGCGCGGGTTGAGCGAGGCGTAGGGGTCCTGGTAGATCATCTGCATCTCGCGGCGCAGCGGCCGCATCCGCCGCCGCGAAAGGCCGGCGATCTCGCGGCCCTCGAAGTGGACCGAGCCCGAGGTCGGCTCCAGCAACTGCAGCACGGTGCGGCAGAGAGTCGACTTGCCGCAACCGGACTCTCCCACCAGCCCGAGCGTTTCGCCCCGCGCCACCGTGAGGCTGACGCCGTCGACCGCCCTCACCCGGTCGACCTCGCGGTCGATCAGCAACCCCTCCTTGACCGGGAAGTGCTTGACGAGGTCGGTGACCTCGAGCAGCACCTCGCTCATAGAGCCACCTGTGGGCGCGCCAATCGCCACGGACTCGAATAACCGGCTGCCACCGTGACGATTGGCGCGCTCACGCCGGGGCCTCCAGCCCGATCCGGCCCTCGACCTGGCGCAGCTCGCGCTTGCGCTCCGGCTCCAGCCAGCAACGGTCGCGGTGGCCGGGGTCGCCGCCGTCGCGCGCGTCCAGGCCGGGCAGCTTCAGGCACTGGCCGAACTCGTGCGGGCAGCGGGTCCGGAAGGCGCAGCCCTGCGGCGGGTCGAGCAGCGAAGGCGGCGCGCCGCTGATCTGCGGCAGCCGCTTCGACCGCGGCCGGTCGAGCCGCGTCAGCGAACCCAGCAGCCCCCAGGTGTAGGGGTGCCGGGGGTCGTAGAAGATCTCCTCGAGCGTGCCCTCCTCGACCACCCGCCCGCCGTACATCACCAGCACCCGGTCGGCCACCTCCGCGACCACCCCGAGGTCGTGGGTGATGAGGATCGTCGCCAGGCCGCGCTCCCGGTTGAGCTCCTCCAGCAGCCGCAGGATCTGCGCCTGGATCGTGACGTCGAGCGCGGTGGTCGGCTCATCGGCGATCAGCAGGTCGGGCTCCAACGCCAGGGCCATCGCGATCATCGCCCGTTGGCGCATCCCGCCGGAGAATTCGTGCGGATAGTCGTCGACGCGCCGCTCCGGGTCGGGGATGCCGACCGAGTCGAGCAACCCGACCGCCCGCCGCCGCGCCTCGCCCTTGCCCACTGCCGAGTCGTGCGCGCGGATCCCCTCGACGATCTGCGCTCCCACCCGGTACACCGGATTGAGCGAGGTCATCGGATCCTGGAAGATCATGCCGATCCGTTCGCCGCGGACCTCGCGCAGTGCCCCCTCGCTCGCGTCCAGCAGCTCCTCGTCGTCCAGCCGGACCGAGCCCTCGATCCGGGCGTTGGGCGAGCGGGTCAGCCCGAGGATCGTCTGGGCGGTGACGCTCTTGCCCGAGCCTGACTCGCCGACGATCGCCAGCACCTCGCCCGGGGCAAGGTCGAAGGAGACGTCGTCGACCGCCTGGAGCAAGCCCCCTTCGGTGACGAAGGCGACACGCAGGGCGTCGACGCTGAGCAGGGGCCGGGCGCTCACCGCGCCGAGCCCCCCAGCTGCACCCGGGGATCGAGACGGGCGTAAGCGATGTCGGAGAGGGCGTTGAAGAGAACCACGAAGAAGGCGCCGAAGAGCGTGATCGCCATGATCGGCGGCAGGTCGAAGTTCTGCAGCGATTCGAAGGCGTACTGACCGATGCCGTTGAGGTTGAAGAGCGCTTCCACCAGGATCGCGCCGCCGAGCAGCACCCCCACGTCGAGGCCGAAGAGGGTGACGATCGGGATCAGCGAGTTGCGCAGGACGTGGCGGGTCATCACCTGGCGCTCGCTCAGGCCCTTGGCGCGCGCGGTGCGCACGTAGTCCTCGGCCATCGCGTCAAGCATGTTCGAGCGGAGGACGCGACTGTAGAAGCCGATCTGGATCACGGCCAGGGTCACCCAGGGCAGGATCAGGTGATAGGCCCATTCGAGCGGTTCGGCGGTCAGGGTCACGTACCCACCCGAAGGGAACAGCCCGGTTTCGTAAGCGAGGTAGTTGATGAGGATCGCGGCAAGCCAGAAGACCGGCATCGAGATCCCCGCCACTGCCACAACCGTCAATCCCCTGTCCAGCCAGCTGCCCGCCCGGACAGCCGAGAGGTAGCCGAAGAGGATGCCGAAGAACATCCAGATCGCCGCGGCGCCGATGCAGAGCGAGA
>DATMRN010000043.1:0-2201 GCA_035566275.1 Solirubrobacterales bacterium
CGTCCTCAGCCTGCAGTCCGATCAAGACGGCGGCCCCAGCGGCGAGCGCACCCACGAGCAAGAGCGCGAATCCTACCCGGCGCAGTCCGTCCCTCTTGAGGACGAGAGAGGCAAGCTCGAAAAGCACCGCCATGGTGAGCAGCGCCACAGGGAAGGAGACGACAAGGGCGTGGACGCGGGGCCAGTCGTAGCCGAGCATCGGGACTCCGGGCGGTGGTGGAGGGTGAACGGTAAACGGTAGGTGGAGAACAGTGAACCGCCCACGGAGGCGGCTAGGCCGGCAGGGGGATGGGCGGGTCCACGCCGTAGTCGTAGAACCCCTTGCCGGCCTTGCGTCCGTAGCGGCCCTCGGCGACCAGACGCCGGAGAAGATCGGGAGCCGCATAGCGTGGGTCCTGATAGGCGGCAGCCATGATGTCGGCGATGCGGAGCGTCGTATCGATGCCGACCACGTCCAGCAACGTGAACGGTCCCATAGGATAGCCGCAGCCCAGCCGCATCGCCGTGTCGATGTCTGGAATCGTGCCGACCCCACGCTCCAACGCCCGCACCGCGTCGAGCAGATAAGGGACCAGGAGCAAGTTGACGAGGAACCCGGGCGTGTCCTTCGCCACGACCGTTTCTTTGCCGAGGCTTCGGGCAAAGGCAAGGCTTCGCTCGAAGGTCTCGGCACTCGTGGTTTCCGCGCGAACCACCTCGACCAGCGGCATCAAGGGAACCGGATTGAAGAAGTGCAGTCCGACGAATCGATCCGGCCGGCGGGTAGCCGAAGCCATCGACTCGATGGGCAGGCTGGAGGTGTTGGAAGCGAAGATGGCGCGGGGACCACAGAGCCGGTCCAATTCCACCCAGAGCCGGTTCTTGACGGCGAGGTCTTCGGTGATCGCCTCGATGATCAGATCGGCGCCTGCGAGCGTCGTCAGATCGGTGGTGTAGGTGAGGTGGGCCACCGCCGCGTCGCGTTGCTCGCGCGAAAGCTTGGCTTTCTCGACCAGCTTTCCGAGTGATTTCTCGACGCTCGCGCGTCCACGCGCGAGCGCGCTTTCGTCGACATCGCGCACGAGCGTGGTGTAGCCGGCTGTGGCGCACACCTGGGCGATGCCGCTGCCCATGAGGCCGCAGCCGAGGACGGAAACGGTGGTGATGGGAGCAGAGGGCATTCGTTGCGTCCGGGCTAGCGGCTTCGCAGCGCTCGCCGCACCTCGCTCGCGATAATCTCGGCGAGCCCCGGTGCGCGCTGGGCAGGCGGCTGCGCCGGCTTCACCGTGCCGCCCTCCAGGTTGTCGAGCGCGCGCTCGAGCCCGAGCAACGCTCTCGCGGCAACCGGGCGGAACCGCCGAACCACGGTGTACCCCAGCCCCAAGCCGATGGGGATCGGCAGCAGCGCCACGGGCGGGAAGGCGCTCAACACCGTCAACGCGGCCGCCGCCCCCACGCCACCGGTCAGCGCGACCACGCCGCCGCCCAGATAGGTAGTCCGCAGCTGCCGGACAGTTGCTTGCAGCGCGACATGGGAATAACCGGGCTCGAGCGGAGTGAGCGTGGCCGTCACCAGCTCGACCTTCGAGAGCATGAACGGGCGGGTGGCGGAGGTCAGCGCCGCGGTCGAGCGGCGAATCGCCGCCGGAATCCCGCCCAGGGGCTCCCAGCTGATGCGGCCCGACTGCTGACGCTGGAGGGCGAGCAGCTCGTGCTGCTCCATGTAGCGGATGAGGGTGCGCTCGAGCACCGGGGGGTCGCCGCGAATCACCCGACCGGTGCCGACGAGCGCTGGGCCTGCGAGGCGGTCAAAGAGACCGACTTGCTCCTGATCTGGGAGCCGAGTCTGCTCCTCCAGCATCGCTTGTCGGAGGTAGCGATCGGGAATCCCCACGTCCCGACCCAGCGCCAGCACCTCGTCCGGCGACAGGTGTTCGGCGATGTCCCGCTCCGCCGTTTGCAGCTCCGCCGCCCGATGGATGATGCGCTCAAGCGCAGCCCGATCGATGCGGCCGGCGGGGTCACCCATCGTTTCCCTTGGCGGCTCGAGCGGACTCGAGCCGGAGCCGGCTCATGAGATCGCTGAGCTGTTGTACCGGCATGCCGCCTGGGTCGGCGGGGGCGGCGAGCGACTGCTGTCCCTCGGCGGGCAGGGCTCCGCTCGGAGTCGTCACCTGGGGCAGGGGAAGCGGCGCCGTCCCCGGCGCCGGAGCGCCCTGGTC
>DATMRN010000044.1:0-2426 GCA_035566275.1 Solirubrobacterales bacterium
TACGATGTCCCGCGACATCTGTCTCCGATGTCCTGAGACATCACAAGAGCGCCCCGGGCAGGATTCGAACCTGCGACACCGGCCTTAGGAGGGCCGTGCTCTATCCCCTGAGCTACCGGGGCGGGGCACCGGAGACTACCCGCGAACCGGGACAGGCTTCGGAGGGAAGCGCGCTTGAGGTGCGTGCATGTTTAGAAAAATCGCTCTTTTTCCTCAATATTCTCTAGACTTGCATTCATGCCGAGTGTCGCGGAGAGCAGGAAGTTGGTGGACGGCATCGTCCGGCTTCGCCGGGCTGAGCTGACCCCTGAGGTTGCTTCTGACGTGGCCCCGGTGCGCCGCGATCTGGAGTCCCGGCTCGGCCCGACCCTTTCGCGCTCGCGGGCCGCGCTGGTCCTCGGAGTCAGCCAGACCGCCCTCGATCGCTGGGTCGCGGCGGGTCAGGTCCCGACAGTCATGACGCCGGGCGGCCGGCGCGAGGT
Organism: Solirubrobacterales bacterium; assembly: GCA_035566275.1. Classification (GTDB taxonomy): domain Bacteria; phylum Actinomycetota; class Thermoleophilia; order Solirubrobacterales; family 70-9; genus DATMRN01. The sequence goes on from DATMRN010000044.1 coordinate 483, forward strand.
GCCTCGGCAGTTTGTCGTCGAGGTGGGCGAGGCAATCGAGGAGCTGAAAAAAAGTGGCCGCCGCCACCTGCTTGCCGCCGCGCTTGCCGGGCGCCGAGACGCCGCGGCGAAGATCGGTGGCGGGGATTCCTCCGTGGGTCGACCGCCACCGCCGGCTGTTCGCAGCCACCTGACCGCCGAGCGGCGCAGCCGGGTCAATCACGCCATCGTCGCCGAGCGCTTGGACGAGCGGATGGTCGAGGAGGCGCGCGAGCGCGTCGAGCGGTTGGCCTCCGACGGTCACCTGCATCCGCGCTACGCAGAGCGCTGGCGCAAGCTTCTCTCTCGCCCGGTCGCCGAAATCTCACGGGCGATCTCGGGGAACGACCCCGAGGGCCGTGACCTGCGCCAGAACAGCCCGTTTGCCGGCGTGCTGAACGAGCAGGAGCGCCGTCGGATCATCGAGACGGTTCGTTAGGGCGAGCGTGCGCCGCGCGGAGCTCGAGCACGTCATCCGCGCAGCCGCGGCGGCCGCCGGCGACGACGAGCTGATCGTCGTGGGAAGCCAGGCGATCCTGGGCCAGTTTCCCGATGCGCCGGCGTCGATGCTGATCTCGCGCGAGGCGGATGTCTATCCGCGCAACCACCCGGAGCGGGGTGACGAGATCGAAGGCAGTCTCGGCGACGGCTCCTACTTCGACTCGACCTTTGGCTACTACGCCCACGCGGTCGGCCCCGAGAGGGCGAAGGCGCCCAGCGGCTGGGAGGGCCGACTGGTGCCGATCCGAAACGAGAACACCGGCGGAGTCACCGGCTGGTGCCTCGAGGTCCACGACCTGCTGCTCTCCAAGTGCGCCGCCGGGAGGGAGCGCGATTGGGAGTTCGTCGAGGAGGCGCTGCGCCACCGCCTGGCCGATCCGACCGAGCTGTGCAACCGCGCGGCCGACCTGCCAATCGGTCAGGCGCAGGTCGAATCGATCCAGCGCATGGTCGAGGGCGTCATTGCACGGATCCAGTTGACGCGTGTCTATCCTGTGCCTCCCGAGCGATGAGGCTCGCTCCTTCATAACCGCGGCTGCGGGCCGCCGATGGCCTCTACCAACGTCCACCGACCCTGGTAGGAGGCCCGTGCAATGCGACCGTCGCGGTTCGATCTTCGCCGACTCGCCGCCATCTATGTGGGTGGGGCGCTGGGAGCGCTGGCGCGGGTCGGGCTGGCCCAGGCCGCTCCGCCCGGGCCCGGAGGCTGGCCGTGGGCGACCTTTGCGGTGAACATGGCCGGGGCGCTGCTGCTCGGGTACTTCTTCGCCCGGCTACGGGACCACCCGGAGGACAGCGTCGCGCATCCGTTCCTCAGCACCGGGATCTGCGGCACGCTGACCACCTTCTCCACCCTCCAGCTCGAGCTGTTCGAGATGGTCGATGCCGGGCGGCTCGGCCTGGCCGCCGCCTACTGCGCGGTCACGATCGCCGGCGGGTTCCTCTTCGTCCGCCTCGGGATCTCGCTGGAGCGCCGGCCGGAGGCGGCGCGGTGAGCGCGCCGGCCTGGGTCGCCGTCGGCCTGCTCGGCGGGGCCGCTGCCGCCGCCCGCTTTCTGATCGACGCCGCCTTCATGTCGCGCGCCGACGGCCCCTTCCCGCTCGGGATCCTGGCGGTCAACCTCGGCGGCACGCTGGCGCTGGGCCTGGTCGCCGGGGCGGCGCTGCACGGCGAGGCGCTGGTCATCGTCGCCGGCGGCGGCATCGGCTCGTTCACCACCTTCTCGACCTGGATGCTCGACTCCCACCGCCTCGGCGAGGCAGGCCACACCCACCTCGTCTGGCTCAACGTCGGCCTCTCCCTTCTCGCCGGCTTCGCCGCGATCGCCCTCGGCCACTGGCTCGGCGGGGCTCTCTGAAGCTCCCGCGCCGTCCGCACTCCTTACTACCTTGATTGTCGAGATGAGCGAGCAGACGCTGATCGACA
>DATMRN010000045.1:0-6155 GCA_035566275.1 Solirubrobacterales bacterium
GCCGGCGATCTGCTCGTTGAAGCTCTGCAGGCTCTGCGGCGAGAAGTAGTCGGAGAAGCGGTCGTGGAACTTTTGGCGCAACCTCTTCACCATGCCCTGAAGGGAAGCGTTGCCCAGCTCGGTCTGGCCGACCGGGCGGTAGTAGTTGTCCTGGATCAGTTCGGTCGCTTCGGCGCTGAGCCCGCCGGAGGAATTGACGAACTGGTCGCGCACGAACCCGGGCAGCTTGCCGGGATGGCCGCCCAGCCACATCCCCGCGCAGAGGACGACGATCAGAGCAGCCGCAAGGGCCGCGATCCGCCCCGCCTTCACGCGGGCCTCAGACCTTGAGGAAGCGCCGCAGGGTGACGCCCGAGCCGATCGCGGAGACCAGTACCGCGGCGCCGAAGAGGATGCCGACGAGCAGCGGGAACGAGAGGGTGCTGTTGTTCTGCGCCGCCAGGAAGGAGAACGTCTTGCTGAGGGGGTCGACGATGGTGATCTTGCCCAGCCACAGGATCAGTATGGCCACCAGGCCGCCCGCGAAGCCGACCACGACCCCCTCGATCATGAACGGCCAGCGGATGAACCAGCGGGTCGCGCCGACCAGCCGCATCACCTCGACCTCCCGGCGGCGGGTGTAGATCGAGAGCCGGATCGTGTTGCCGACCAGCATCAGCGAGGCGGCGATCAACAGCGCCGTCATCACGGTGAGCACTATCTTCAGCGCGCTGGTCACCTGCGCGATCTGCTGAGCCGCCTGCTGGCGGTTGAAGATGTTTTGGACGATCGGCGAGATCGGCCGCGGCTTGCCGTTCGGCCCGGTCGGGATGATCGCTTCCCGGATCGCGGGCAGGTTGGAGGCGTCGTCGGCCTTGATTTCGAAGCTGGCCGGCAGCGGGTTGGTGTGGAGCTGCTGGACGATGCTCTTGTCCTTCAGCTCGCTCTTCAACGTGGCGAGCGCCTGGCTCTTGCTGATGAAGGTGACCGAGGCGACGTGGGGGATCCCTTCGAGCTTCGTCTTCAGCGCCGAGATCTCGGCCGGGGTCGCGTCGTCATAGATCGCCGCCTGGATATCGAGCTGGCTGCGGACCTGGTTGCTCTTCGCCTGGGTGGTCTGGAAGATCGGGATCAGGACGCCGAGCAGGATCACGGTGACGACCGTGGTGACGATCGCCGCAAGGCTCGGGGCGCCGTTGCGGCGCAGGGCCCGGAAGGCCTCCTTCGTGAAGAAGACGAGCCTGCCCATCAGAAGAGCGACTCGCTGTCGTGTCCGTTGGTCTGTCCCTCGGGCCCGACCCCCATCTCGGCCTTCATCCGCAGGCCGAACTCGGTGGTCGACTCCTCGGTGTAGCCACCGCTGACCTCGTCGCGGACGACGCGGCCCTCGTAGAGCTCGATCACGCGGCGGCGCATGTTGTCGACCATCTCGCGGTCGTGGGTGACGACGAGGACGGTGGTGCCGGTCTTGTTGATCCGGTAGAGCAGCTGCATCACCCCGATCGAGGTGACCGGGTCGAGGTTGCCGCTCGGCTCGTCGGCGAGCAGCAGCGGCGGGTGGTTGACGAAGGCGCGGGCGATCGAGACGCGCTGCTGCTCGCCGCCGGAGAGCTGGTCGGGGTAGCTGTGGAGCTTGGTCGAGAGGCCGACCAGGCGCAAGGTCTCGGGCACCTGCTCGCGGATTTCGGCGCGGCTGGCGCCGATCACCTGCAACGCGTAGGCGACGTTGTCGTAGACGGTGCGGTCGGGAAGGAGCTTGAAGTCCTGGAAGACGGTGCCGATGTTGCGCCGCAGCTGCGGGATCTTCTTCTCCTGCAGGGCGCCGATGTCGCGGCCGGCGATGCTGACGCTGCCCTCGGTCGGTCCCAGCTCGCGGATCAGCATCTTGATCAGGGTCGACTTGCCGCACCCGGTCGGGCCGACCAGGAAGACGAACTCGCCGCGGTCGATCGCGAGCGAGACGCGATCGAGCGCCATGTGGCCGCCCGGGTAGACCTTGGTCGCCTCGCGCAGCTCGATGATCGGCCTGCCGCCGCGGCGGGGTCGCTGCAGCTCGTCGTCGCGCTTCTGTCTTTTCTTCGCTCTGGCCATGCCCGCCGTTCTTTCTGCGGATACAGGGTGACTCCTGCGCACCACCAGGCACGCAAGACCCCGCCCATAGAAGGTTGGCGAAACCCTAGCGAATTATTAGCGAGCGCTAGTAATTGCTCGTGGCGTGGTCCGCCTCCAGCGCCCGTTCCACCGCGGAGGCGATGTGCGCGGCATCGATCCCGGCGGCGGCCAGCAGCGACTCCGGGGGGCCGCTGCCAGGTCGCTCGAAGACGGCGAGGCGCACGAACCGCGTGCTCACACCGGAATCCGCCAGCACGGCGGCGACGGTCTCGCCGATCCCACCCTCCGCCCAGTGGTCCTCCACCGTCAGCAGCGCCTGCGTATCGGTCGCCGCGCTCACCAGGGTGTCGGCGTCGACGGGCTTGACCGAGTAGAGGTCGATCACCCGCGCCGCGATCCCGCGGCCGGCGAGGTCGTCGGCGGCGGCAAGGCACTCGTGCAGGGTGATGCCCGCGCCGACGAGGGTGACGACATCGTCGGCGCTGGACCGAAGCGTGCGACTGCCCCCGATCGGGAATGTCTCGTCCGGCTCGTAGAGCACGGGGGTGGCGCCGCGAGTCGTGCGCAGATAGCTGACGCCGTGGTGCTGGCGCATCGCATCGACGAGCTGCACCGTCTGGTTGGCGTCGCAGGGGTAGAGCACCGTGCTGCCGAGGACGGCGCGGAAAGCGGCGACGTCCTCGAGCGCCATCTGCGACGGCCCGTCCGGACCGATCGAGACGCCCACGTGGGACCCGCAGAGCTTCAGGTCCGCGCCGGAGATCGCAGCCATGCGGACAAAGTCGTAGGCACGGCTCAGGAAGGCGCCAAATGACGAGGCGAACGGCTTCCATCCGCGGACCTGAAGGCCGACCGCGGCCGCGACCATCTGCTGCTCGGCGATGAACATCTCGAAGAAGCGATCCGGGTGCTTCTGCGCGAACCGCTCGGCGTAGGTCGAGTTCCCCACCTCGGCGTCGAGCGCCACGACCCGCTCGTCGACGGAGGCGATCCAGGCAAGGGCGTCGCCATAGGCCCCGCGAGTCGCGACCTCGGCGCCGACCTCATATGCGGGCCGCTCGACGGGCTCCCTCGCAACCTCGAACGGCCGCGGCGCAGGCGGTGGCTGGACGGTCACCCCAAGCGAGCGGATGCCGCCCAGCTCGGCGATCGCGGCCTCTGGATCGGCAAGCGGCTTGCCGTGCCAGTTCGGCTTGTCCTCGACGGCCGAGACCCCGGAGCCCTTCTTCGTGCGGGCGAAGATCGCCGCGGGCTCGTCGGCCTCGGTCGCCTGGACGTACGCATCGTCGATCGCCTCGAGATCATGGCCGTCTATCTCCTGCACGTGCCAGCCGCAGGCGCGCGCGCGCGCCGCCAGGGAGGAGGTGTCCCACTCGTGCATGGTCGGGCCCCGCTGACCGAGCCGGTTGACGTCGACGACGGCTGTCAGATTGGAGAGGCGCGCGTACCCCCCGTGCTCGAACGCCTCCCACATCGACCCCTCGGCCAGCTCGGAGTCGCCGCAAAGCGCCCACACCCTGAGGTCCGAAGACTCGAGGCGGGCGGCGGCAAGCGCGATGCCGACGGAGATGGGAAGGCCCTGGCCGAGCGAGCCGGTGGCGACGTCGACCCAGGGGATTTCCGGGGTCGGATGCCCCTGCAGGCGAGAGCCGAACTCACGGAAGGTGAGCAGCTCCTCGTCGTCGATCGCCCCCGCCGCCTTGTAGAGCGCGTACAGCAGGGGCGAGGCGTGCCCCTTGGAGAACACGAGGTGATCGTTGGCGGGGTTCTCGGGGGCGGAGAAGTCGTAGCGGAGATGGCGCGCAAAGAGCACGGCCATCAGGTCGGCGGCCGACATCGAGGAGGTGGGATGGCCGGAGCCGGCGGCCGCGCTCGCGCGAATCGCATCGACGCGAAGCTGCTGAGCGAGCTCGTGCAGCTGCTCGCGACTCGCGGTTTGCTCGGGGGTGACCTGGTGCAAGGACGTAGACCTCTTCTCGGTGCCGCCGGGCGCCGGACTCTATCTCGCGCTACCCGATCGCGACCATTCGCCCGATCGGGAGACGAGCCCGTTCGGCGATCTCGGTCGGGACGCCGACCTCGAACTTCATCTCCAGCAGCGAGTCGCGCAGCTTCGGCAGGGTGATCATCTTCATGTACCTGCAGAAGGCCATCCGGTTGGCCTCGATCAGGTTGGCCCGTGGCGCCGCCTGCTGGAGGGGGTAGAGCATCCCGTTCTCGGTGGCGACGATGAAGCTGCCGTCGGGGTGGGCCTCGACGTGCTCCAGCATGCCGGAGGTGGAGAGCATGTGGACCCCATCGGGCTCGATCTCCCCAGAGGCGACGTACTCCATCGCCTGGGTCGAGCAACCGCACTCGGGGTGGATCAGGAGCTCGGCCTCGGGGTGCTCGGCGCGGGTCTGGGCGATGTCGGCGGGCCGGATGCCCGCGTGGACGTGGCACTCGCCGTCCCAGACGTGGAAGCGGGCGCGGCGCTTCGGGTCGTCGAGAAGGCCGGTCTCCCGCTCGACGAAGGCGCCCAGCCACATGTCGGGGCCGAAGAGGATCTCGGTCTCGGAGCCGTGCTCTGCCCAGATATGCTCGACCACCTCTACCGCGTTTGAGGAGGTGCAGCAGTAGTCGGTCTCGGCCTTCACCTCGGCCGAGGTGTTGACGTACATGACGACCATCGCGCCGGGGTGCTCGGCCTTCCAGGAGCGAAGCTGGTCGGCGTCGATCGAGTCGGCGAGCGAGCAGCCGGCGTCGAGGTCGGGGATCAGGACCGTCTTCTCGGGAGAGAGGATCGAGGCGGTCTCGGCCATGAAGTGGACGCCGCAGAAGGCGATCGTGTCGGCGTCGGTGGCGGCGGCCTGGCGCGAGAGGCCGAGCGAGTCGCCCATGTGGTCGGCTACGTCCTGGACCTCGGGCAGCTGATAGTTGTGCGCCAGGATGACCGCGTTGCGCTCGGCGGCGAGCGCGCGCACCTCGTCGCTCAGCGCAGCGATCTCCTCGGGCGAGGGAGCGTCCGGTGAAGTGGGTTGGATCGTCGGGAGCTCTTGCACGAGCCCTTCCTTTCCTGATGTTCGCTGGCACGGCGTTCGCCTTGAACCAGTCGAATGAACTTGCCCCGAGTCTACTCTCTCGGCATGCCCGAGTTGCCTGAGGTTGAGATCACAGCGCGCAGGTTGAACACCGGTTTGTCCGGAGCTGGGATCGACTCGGCCGTGGCGCCGGGAATGAACGTGATGAAGACCTTTGAGCCGCCGCTCGAAGCGCTGGCCGGGCGCGAGCTGACTGGGGTTCGGCGGGTGGGGAAGATGCCGGTGGTTGAGTTTGGAGACTTGGCGTTGCTGATTCATTTGATGTCGGCTGGGCGGTTGAAGGTTTTTAAGAAGCGAGCGTCGGCTAAAGATCGGGCTTCTCGGGTGCTTGTGCGGCTCGGCGACGGGCGGGAGTTGCGGTTGCGGGAGTTTGGGACCAAGCAGCGGGCCTGGGCGAAGTTGATGCCGGTCAATGCTGTCGCTGAGGATGAGATGGTCGCGACGCTTGGGCCCGAAGCTTGGCCCTCTCCCCCACTCGAGGAGTTCGCTGAGCTGATCGACCAGCCTCGGCACCTGCACCCGCTGCTGCGCGACCAGCGAACGATCGCCGGGATTGGGCGGTCGTGGGTCGATGAGGTGCTCTGGGAGGCGCGATTGTCTCCGTTCAGGAAAGGCTCGGAGCTGAGCGAGAAAGAGGTTGGGCGACTGCACGGCGCCCTTCACGTCCTCGGCGACGCGATCGAGCATTACGAGGATGTCATCGGAGACCAGGTGCCCGACAAGCTGCCGATGCCGCTGCAGGTCCACAAGCGCGAGGGTGAGCCCTGTCCGCGCTGCGGGACGACGATCGAGGCGGTCTTCTTCTCCGAGCACCAGACCAACTACTGCCCCAAGGAGCAAACGGGAGGTCGCGTGCTCAAGGACCGCCGTCTCTCCCGCTTGCTCAAGTGATGTGGGGGAAGGGACGGGTGCCCCTCCCTCTCTCACGCCGGCTCTATAAGCATGCTGAAGTCGAGCGCCGGGGCTGAGTGGGTTAGGGCGCCG
>DATMRN010000046.1:0-21328 GCA_035566275.1 Solirubrobacterales bacterium
CATACCGTGGTCGAAGTCGGAGGGATCCGGGTCGGCGTGATCAACCTGAGTGGCGCCGAGGGGCTAAAGGTGGCTCGATCCCCCTTCCACGAGGTCGACAGCATCCTCGAGAGGATCGAGGCCGACTGCGTGATCGTCGACTTCCACGCCGAGATGACCAGTGAGAAGATCGCGATGGGCTGGCACTTGGACGGCAGGGTCGCCGCGGTCCTTGGGACGCACACTCATGTTCCGACAGCGGATGCCAGAGTGTTGCCGAAGGGAACCGCGTTCATCTCCGACGTGGGGATGACCGGCTCGCGGACCAGTGTGCTCGGCGTCAAGCCGGAGCAGGCGCTCGAGCGGTTCATTACTCAGATGCCGGTAAAGTTCGAAACCGCCGACGAGGACGTGTGGGTGATGGGTGCTGCCGTCGAGATCGATGATGAAGGGCTAGCCGAGTCTATTCAGCAGGTGTTAGTTCCCGCTCCTGTTAACCCGTAACCGGGTGGGAGTTGGGTGTCCCTCCCCGCTCGCCTGTTTCGGTGGGGCGTGGGTGGCTGGCCGCGGATGAATTGCCGAAAAGGCGCAAAACGCGGGGAGGGACACCCAACTCCCTATCCAGGGACGCCATTGCTACGAAGAGTAGCGGGTAGAACCACACTATGTACAGGTAGAACCAGTGGTGCATTGTCAGCTGCAAACCAATCAACAATGCGGCTCCGAGCGCAGCTACTTGCACGAGCGTCTTGCGGCGGGGTCGGAACGCCAGAAGCAGGGAAAGGGCTCCGGTCGCTACAAGGAGCGCGATGCGTAGGGGTTCCAAACTGGGAACCTGGCCCCAGATGCTGAAGGGTGAGTTTCGACCGGCTTGATAGGCGATGGTGCGTTCGTAGAAGGTGCTGAGGCCTGGATCTATGGCCGCCCAGAGCATTACCAGCGCCGATACCAGCAGGAAGGACAGGGCGAACGCCACTCCCGCGGGGAGGGGGCCGAGAACGGACGCCCTGCGCCCGCCCGCAGGCCCCCTCCCCGTGACAGGACCCGCGGCCGAGCGCTCAGTCCTGTACGTCATCAGGATCGGCGTTAGGAGTACAGGTGCGAACTTGGTGAAGGTTGCGAGGGCGACCATTGCACCGCGGGAGATTGGGCGTGCCAGTACCAACAGTGTTGCCACCAGCAGCATCGCCACCAGTGTGTCGTTGGAGTTCGACTCCAGGGCGAATGCCGTGTACGGGTAGGCGGCCCAGCCGAAGGCGAAGGTGGTCGCCAACTTCCTGCCTTCGGGGCCGGGACGGATTCTGATGCCCAGGAGGATGAGGAAGCCGAAGGTGGCCAGGTCGAAGAAGACGGCGGCGCCGTGGGCCGCCGGGAGGTCGTTCCAGGTTCCGGACCAGGGCCAGATTCGCTCGAAGGGGACGTAGGCGTAGTAGTTGACCGGGCCGTAGGTGTCGCCCTGGGAGACGTTGCTGGGGAAGTTGCCGTAGATCGGCTCTCCATGGGCGATGCGGTCGGCGCCGACCACTCCGGCGTAGCCGACGTCGATCGCGCCGGAGTCGGCCATGTTCAGCCCGACCCGGAAGCCCATCAGAAACAGCGCGGCGATCAGCAGCCAGGCGGCCGGCCAGACCGGGCGCAATCCCTCCCCCCGGCCGCGGAAGCCGATCCACAGCGCCCTGCCGAGAAGGTAGAGGAGCGGCGGGTACTGGAGGGGAACCGAGACGCCGATTTCGGCCCGGTTGAAGAAGAAGTGTGAGACGCCGAAGCCGAGCAGGACGAGGAGATCGAGATTGGCGACGCGCCAGCGCCGCCGCCAGTCCACCAGCCCGACCAGGAAGAGCGCGCAGAGCGGCAGGAAGACATAGGGGGCGTCGAGCTTGTGGCCGAAGGCGCCGGAATAACCGCGGGCCATCTTCCAGGCGACCTGATAGCCGGTCCAGGACTCACGGACGAGCCCCGTGACCGGGTCGACGATTACCAGCGCGACCTCCTTGTGGCCGGAGAAATAACCGACCTCCCAGTTGCCGTCGTTCATCGCCGGACTCGAGGTCAGCCCCGGGTTCTTCTCCCGCTCCTCAACCACCTTCGGATCCCGGTCAGCGATCCGAGTCGCCTGGGCCGCCGTTATCTCTCCTCTCGTCGGCAACGCGGCGCCAGCGGCTGGGGCAATAGCAGCAAACGCAAGGACGACCCCCGCCATGCACGCAGCCGTTCTCCCGCGGGTGGCGCGGGGAGGGGGCCGAGAACGGACGCCCTGCGCCCGCCCGCAGGCCCCCTCCCCGTGACAGGACCCGCGGCCGAGCGGTCGGCGCATCAGCGGGCCTCGTCCACCCCGAAGTGCTCCAGCACCACCGGCGCCACGTCCCGCAGCGCCCACTGCTCGCGCTCGCCAGGGTCCTCCGGCCCACATCCGACGAAGAGCAACGGCCCAAGCGAGTCCCCGGCGTGCAGAGAGCCGTGGCTGCCGCCGCCGACGTGGGTGACGCCGCCCCAGTCGAGCGCCTCGAAGCCGGGCGCCAGGGAGAGGACGAAGTCGCCGGCGTGCGGCGCGGCCAGCGCCGAGAAGACGCGGGCAAGCGGGTCGGGATAGGCGTCGCTGCGCAACCTCTCGTCCTCGACCCGCGCCTCCAGCACCGACAGCTTCCCCTCGACCTCCCAGCGCCCGCCGCGCGGGTCGGAGACCGAGTTGCCGGGACGAAAGCGCAGCTGCTCCCCGCGCCGCTCGACCACCGCAACCTCTCCACCCCCGGCGGGCATCCCCGGCTCGTCGCGTTCCAGAGGCTCGCCGCCCGGGCCCTCCAGCCGGCAGACCAGGTCGACGCCCTCGATCTCGGTCAGCGCCCGGGCGACCGCCAGGGGCTCGGCCCGCTCGCCTTCGCTCGGCAGCAGGTAGACGTGCGCCGCGCGCCCGGTGGGGCTGACCGCGAGCTGCGCCAGCTCTGGGCGGTCCTCGGACGGCTGCAGCACCGACCACTCCCGGCCCAGCAGCTCGGCCAGCGGCAGGCCGCGCCGCACCGGCGTCTGGGCGTGGTCGGCGAGGAGGATCAGCGCGTGCTCGTCGAGGAACGCGTCGAGCCCGCCCGCCGCGTCGAGCAGCTTCCCGAAGCAGTGGTCGGCCTTGGCGATCGACTCGACGCTCGACTCCGGCCCGTGGCGGTGGGAGTAGTTGTCGTTGTCGGGCAGGGAGAAGAGGAGGAAGTCGAAGAGATCGTTCTCGACCAGCTGCGCCGCGCAGCAGGCCGAGTAGCCGTCGCGGCTGCCGGGGATCGAGGACGGCTTGCAGGGAACCTCGCGGCTGGCGTAGAGGTCGCCGTAGAAGAGGTCCCCAGGCCCCCAGGTGTGGTGCTGGAACTTGAGTCGGGTCGCGTCGACCGCGCGGCGCAGCAGCCCGTCGAGCGAGACCCGGTGACGGTGGCGCCCGCGGTAGATCAGGAACGGGGTGCAGGCGGTCCGCGAGCCGGCGTCGTCGAGGCGCTCGAAGAGCGTCTCGACCCCTGGATTGAGGTGCGCCAGGTTCATGTTGTAGACGAGGTCGTAGAGCGCCCGGAAGACGCCGAAGGCCCGCGTCGCGTCCAGCGAGGAGCCGTACTCGACATAGCGGCGCTCCAGCCGGTGGTACCAGTTCATGCCGCTGATCCAATGCCGGTCGGCGCCGACCCCGGTGACCATCTCGGCGCAGGCGACCGGCGTCACCGACGGGAAGCTGGAGACGCAGTCGGGGACGAAGACGCCGCGCTCCAGCAGCGCCGCGAAGCTCGGGGCCCGGCCCTCGGCGATCGCCCGCTCCAGCATGTCGGTGCGCAGCGAGTCGACGTAGGTGAGGACGAGCTTCTTCGCGACCGGCATGGCCCGAATGATGCTCGACCGCGACGGCGGCTACTTCAGGACGCGCAGGCCCGCGTGTTTGCGCTGAGCGCGGCGGCGGCGGGAGACGGCGAGCCAAACCAGCGCGGCAAGCACCACGAGCGCCCCGACGGGGATCGCGATCGCGATCGCGACGACGACCAGGGCGACGAGCGAGACCATGAAGCCGAGCGCCCCGGAGCCGCTCCCCTCACGCCTCCCGGCGCCGCTGACCACGTCGCTGACCACGATGCAGGCGAACCCGGCGCCGAGCAGGCAGAAGATCGCCCCGACCGGCGTGTCGAGGTTGGCTGCGCCGGCCAGCAGGATGCCGATCGCGAGGCCGATCACGGCGGCGAGCAGGGTCATCCTGCCGCGCGCCGATCCGTGCGTGCCGGTCGTCCCGGCGAGCATCCCGATCGCGAGGCCGATGCCGAGCTCGAGGCCGATGCCGGAGATGAAGCTCACGGCCGAAAACCTAACCCCCCTGGCGCTTTCGCGTGGATTCGGCACACTAGGAGGGATGAGCGAGCCGCCGCAGCCGCCCCACCGGCGGCGAGCCCACACCCGCACCCGGGACCTGGAGCGCTACGCCGGGCTGTTCGCGGAGCGGACCGGGGGGATGCGGTCCTCGGCGATGCGCGACTTGATGGCGGTGACCGCCCGCCCCGAGGTGATCTCGCTGGCCGGCGGCCTGCCGGACACCTCGACCTTCCCGCCGCAGAGCTTCGCCGCCCAGATGACCCGGATCGCGCAGGAGTCGGCGGCCGCGGCGCTCCAGTACGGGCCGACCGAGGGCTTCGAGGAGACTAAGGACTGCATCCTGCAGGTGATGGGCGCCGAGGGGATGCTGCCCGACCCCGACGACGTGATCGTCACCACCGGCGGCCAGCAGGCGATCGACCTGATCTGCAAGACGCTGGTCGACCCGGGCGACGTGGTGATCTGCGAGGCCCCGACCTACCCCGGCGCGGTGCCGGTCTTCTGCAGCTACCAGGCCGATGTCGTGCAGGTCGAGTGCGACGCGGACGGGATGCGGATCGAGGAGCTGGAGGCGGTGCTGGAGAAGCTGGCGGCCGAAGGGCGGCGGCCGAAGTTCGTCTACTCGGTGCCGAGCTTCCAGAACCCGGCCGGGGTGACGATGTCCTTCGAGCGGCGCCGGCGCCTGGTCGAGCTGGCCCGCCTGCACGAGATCCTCGTCGTCGAGGACAACCCCTACGGCCTGCTCCGCTACGGCGGCGAGCCGCTGCCGCCGCTCTACCAGCTCGACGGCGGCGACTACGTCCTCTACGTCGGCACCTTCTCGAAGATCCTCTCCCCGGGCATCCGCCTCGGCTGGGCGGTGGCGCCGCCGCCGGTGATGGAGAAGATCGTGCTCGGCAAGCAGGCTTCCGACCTCTGCACCTCGACCCTGACCCAGTACTTCGTGCGCGAGTACTTCGCCGAAGGGAAGTGGCGTCAGTACATCGAGGACCTGGTGGAGATCTACCGGAGGCGGCGCGACGTCATGCTCGAGTCGCTGCGCGAGCACTTCCCCGCACAGGCGACCTGGACCGAGCCCGAGGGCGGCCTCTTCGTCTGGGCGACCCTGCCCGAGTACATCGACACCGGCGACCTGCTGGCGAAGGCGCTGCGCGACGACGTCGCCTTCGTCCCGGGTCAGGCCGCCTACGTCGACGACCGCGGCCGCAACTCGATGCGCCTCAACTTCTCCGGCGTCAACGAGGACGAAATCCGCGAGGGCATCCGCCGCATTGGAAACGTCATAGCCGAGCAAGTGGACCTCTACGGCGCATTGACTGGAGACCACACGCAGCCCGCCACCGACCCGCATATGGCGGAGGCCGAAGGCCGGAGCCATGGGCGGAATATTGATTCATCCAAGCCCTCAGCCGGTCCCGATCGCAATCTGATTCCCTCGGGACCGGCTGAGGGCCGTGCCGACCAGGCCGAGTCGCCACCCGATCAAGGAGGCCATGTCCTCCCCTTCCGCAAGACAGGCGAGACGAGCTCGTGAAGGTCGCCGTCCTCAAAGGCGGCCGGTCCCTCGAGCGCGGCGTCTCGCTGCGCTCCGGCGCCCGGGTCGAGGATGCGCTGGAGCGGCTCGGGCACGAGGCGCTGGCGCTCGACGTCGGCGGCGAGCTGGTGGCGCGGTTGATCGCCGAGCGCCCTGACGTCGCCTTCGTCGCAATGCACGGGCCCGGCGGCGAGGACGGCACCGCGCAGGAGTTGCTGGAGATCCTCGGCATCCCGTTCACCGGCCCCGGCGTTGCGGCCTGCGCCCGCTGCATGGACAAGGTGCTCGCCAAGCACGCGCTGCGCGAGGCGGGCATCCCGACGCCGGACTGGTTCGCCTTCAACGAGACGGCGTTTCGCGAGCTGGGCGCCGCCGACGCGTTCAGCGAGATGGAGGAGCGGCTCGGCTTCCCGCTCGTGGTCAAGCCGAGCCGCGGCGGCTCGGCGCTGGGGGTGAAGTTCGCGGCGGGCTGGTTCGAGGTGCCGGAGGCGCTGATCTCGGCCTTCAGCTACGACGACCGGGTGCTGTTGGAGCGCTTCGCCGAGGGCCGCGAGCTGGCGGTGAGCGTGCTCGGCGACGAGCCGCTGCCGGTGGTCGAGGCGATCCCGGCGGACGGCGACCGCTACGACTTCGAGGCTCGCTACGAGATCGGCCGCACCACCTTCGCCTGCCCGGCCGAGCTGACCGACGCGGAGGCCGCGGCGGTCACCGAGGCGGCGTTGGGCGCCTATCGAGCGCTGGGCTGCGCCGGCTTCGCGCGAGTCGACCTCATCCTCGGCGAGGACGGGCCGCAGGTGCTCGAGGTCAACGCGATCCCCGGCCTCACCGACACCAGCCTCCTCCCCCAGGCCGCCGAGGCGGCGGGGATGTCGTTCGAGCAGCTGGTCGAGCGAATCCTCGACCTGGCCCTGAAGCCCGCGAACGCCTAGGAATCCTCACCCTGGGCGAAGTCCTCGGGCGAGACCTCGTCGAGGAACTCTTTGAACTTGTCGACGACCTCCTCTGTGTCCTCGACCTCGTGTTCGAACTCGATCGCCGATTCCTCGATCACCTCCTCCGCCGCGAAGATCGGCGCCGAGACGCGGACCGCCAGGGCGAGGGCGTCGGAGGGGCGGGAGTCGATCTCGATCTCCGACCCGTTGACCGAGACCGTGATCGAGGCGAAGAAGGTGTTGTCGCGCAGCTCCGTGACCGAGACCTTCTCGCACTTGGCGTCGAGCTGCTCGAGCAGGTCGGAGAGCAGGTCGTGGGTCATCGGCCGCGGGGTCGAGGCGCCCTGCAGCTTCATCAGGATCGCCGCCGCCTCCGGATGCCCGATCCAGATCGGCAGGAACTTGTTCCCGTCAACGGTCTTCAGCAAGACGATCGGCTGCTTGCCGACCATGTCGAAGCTGACGCCGTAGATCTGCATCTGCTGCACGAGTGGGCGATCCTGGATTCGAACCAGGGACCTCGTCCTTATCAGAGACGCGCTCTAACCGACTGAGCTAATCGCCCGAACGTGAGGGGATTCTAGCCGCCAGGGCCAGGGCCTCCCCCAGGTCGCCGAAGCGGATCTCGACGGCTATCCCCTGCCCCTTCGGCCTGACCTTCACCTCGTGGCCGAGGGCGGACTCGAGGCGGTCGCCGGCGTCGCGCATCGCGGCCGCCTCCTCGGGGTCGAGCTTGCGGGATCCTTCCCCACTCTTTGGCTGGCCAGCCAGCTTGACCCGGTTCTCGGTCTCGCGAACCGACCAGCCGCCCCTGGCGGCGTCGCGGGCGAGGCGGCGGCGGACGTCGTTGCCGCGAGCGCCGAGCAGGGCGCGGCCGTGACCCTCGCTGAGCTTGCCCGACTCGAGCATTGCGATCGCCTCGTCGGGGAGATCGAGAAGGCGGATCAGGTTGGAGACGGCGGAGCGGCTGCGGCCGACTCGCCGCGCCAGCTCCTCCTTGGAGAGCCCGAGATCCTCGACCAGGGCGGCGCAGGCGCGAGCCTCGTCGACCGGGTTGAGGTCCTCCCTGACCATGTTCTCGATCAGCGCGACCTGGAGCCGCTCCCCCTGCTTGGAGTCGCGAACGACCGCCGGCACCTTCTCCAGCCCTGCCTGCTGCGCGGCGCGCAAGCGCCGCTCGCCGGCGATCAGCTCGTAGCTCCCGTCGTGCAGGGGCCGCACCAGCAGCGGCTGGACGACGCCGCTCGTCTCGATCGAGGAGGCGAGCCCGGTCAGCGCCTCGGGGTCGAACCTGGTGCGCGGCTGGTTTGGATTCGGCTTGATCAAGCCAACCGGAAGCTCCCGCAGCTCGCCGGCATCCTCGGCCACGGTCTCCGGGAGGATCGCGGCGAGGCCGCGACCGATCCCCCGCTTGGCGGCGCTAGCCACGACCGACGAGCTCCTCGGCCAGCGCGCGGTAGGCGTCGGAGCCGCGCGAGGAGGGAGCGTGCTCGGTCACGGGCAGACCATAGCTCGGCGACTCGGCGACTCTGACGCTGCGGGGGATCACGGTCTCGAACACCATTTCGGGGAAATGCTCACGCAGCTCCTGCTCGACGTCCCGGGCGAGCCGGGTGCGCTCGTCGTACATGGTGACCAGCAGGCCCGACACTTCGAGCGCAGGGTTGAGGTCGCGGCGGATCATCCCCAGCGTCTCGAGGAACTGGACCAGGCCCTCCAAGGCGAGGTACTCCGCTTGAACGGGCACGACGACACGGTCGGCGGCGGTGAGCGCATTGACGCTGACCGGCCCCAGCGACGGAGGGCAATCGAGCAGCGTCACCGCGAACCGCTCGCGAACCGGGCCCAACCGCTCGCGCAGCCGCGTCTCGGAGCCCTCCATCCGAGGCAGCTCGACGGCGGCGCCGGCAAGGTCGCGGTTGGCGGGCACCAACCAGAGGTTGTCGGGTCCGGCGGGGCGTGCCGCCTCGGCCACGGAGACCTCGCCGGTCAGGCAATCGTAGGAAGACGGGTGCAGATCGCGGTCGCCGCCGAGAGCGACGGTGGCATTGCACTGGGGGTCGAGATCGACCAGCAGGGTTTGGGGGCCGGAGGCAGCGATGCAGGCGGCGAGGTTGACGGCGGTGGTCGTCTTCCCGACCCCTCCCTTCTGGTTCGCTACCGCGTAGACAGCTCCCATTCGCCGGTCAGACTATTTGGGCCTGGCTGCGGGTGGACCCCACGTCAGCCACGCGGTCGCTTCTTGGCGATTCCGGGCCGACGGGGCAGATCGGCTGGTGTTTCACCCTTCTTGCGGATCAGGTGGAGGTGGCGGTGCTGGCTGCCGGCGTAGGGGCCGACATGGAGGATCCGCTCTGGGTGCATCGCCAGCTGCGAGGCGGCACGTTCAAGCTGTGCCTCTTCGTCCGGATCGCGCTTGCCCTTCCAGGCAACGAGGACTCCGCCGTGGCGGAGGAGCGGTGAGGCCAGCTCCGCGAGGGTCGAGAGGCGGCCCACTGCTCGGGCGCTTACTGCATCGTAGCTCTCCCGGCCTTCTCCACTTGCCAACTCCTCGGAGCGGCTGTTGATGACGCGCGCGTTGGGGATGCCCGCGGCTTCGATTGCTCGCTGCATGAAGTCGCACTTTCGCCCTACGGACTCGATCAAGTCGACCTGTGTTTGAGGTAGGGCGACAGCAAGGACCAGGCCCGGAAACCCAGCTCCAGAGCCGATGTCGGCGATTTTGGTTGCTTCGCGTAGCTCAGGGATCTCTAGCCCGGTGAGGCTGTCCGCGACGTGGACTTTCCATGCTCGGTCGTCGGTTATCGAGCTGACCGAGGCTCTCTCTTCGGCGAGGAGGTCGAGGACTTTTTGCAGGGCCGCGCGGGCCTGGAGATTTAGGACAGCGGTTGAGTCGGAGGTCACTCGGAGACGAGGGGCGCCACGACCACGAAGCGGTGCGGTTCGTCGCCCTCGCTGTAGGTCTCGACCCCGGCCCGCTCTTTGAGGCGCTCGTGGACAACCCGCCGCTCTTGAGCACTCATCGGGTCCATCTCAACCGCCCGTTTACTGCTCAGCGCCTGCTCAGCGGCCCGATCCCCCCGCGACTCCAAAGTCTCCCGCCGCCGCGCCCGATATCCGGCGGCATCGACAACCACCCTCTTCCGCTCCCGCATCCCCCGAAAGGCAGCCTGGTAGCAGAGCAACTGGAGCGCATCGATCGTCTGCCCCCGTTTCCCGATCAGCAGCCCATAGTCATCCCCACCATCGACCACAGCCTCGATCCTGCCCTCATCCTCCCGAATCTCAACCTCCCCCTCGAGATCAAGCTCATCAAGCACCCCCTCCACAAGCTCACGCACCCGCTCAGCAGGCTCCTGAGGCCAATCGCTCATCTCACTCACGCCCGAACCCTATTCAAGCCAGAGAAATGGCGGACAGAAGCCGTCAAGCTCGCGGCTGACGAGGGGGCCAGAAGACCGTCTCCCTCTAGCCTCCCCCGGCACCGCGGAGTGATCCCTGCCCCGAAGGGGCTCCAAATTACACCCGCCTAAGCGGGTGTTAGGCGTAAGGGAGACGGTCTTCTGGCCCCCTCACGCCCCTACCGTCGCTTCTTCTTCTTTTTAGGCGGCGGCGGAGGCGGCTTGGCAGCCGCAACCTCCGCCGCAGTAGGCACATGCGGCGCCGGGATGATGCGCTGGATCGTGTACTGCTGGCCGATCGTCCAGATGTTGGTCGTGATCCAGTAGAGGACGAGCCCCGCCGGGAAGCTGATCACGAAGGGGACGAAGATCAGCGGCAGCACGAACATCATCGTGCGCTGGCTTTTGTCGGCGGTGACCGACATCACCATGCCGGAGATCAGCTGGGTCCCGACGTAGAGGATCAGCAGCACGATCAGGACGCTGCCGGTCGCCTTCGCGGTCAGGTCGGGAATGAAGAGGAATGAGGCCTGGCTGCCGCATGCGCCGGCCTTACAGCCGATGTCTAACGGGAGCTCTTCGCGCAGCACGTAGAAGAGGGTGATGAAGACCGGGAGCTGGGCGACAAGCGGGATGCAGGAGGCAAAGGGGTTGACTTTGTTCTCCTGGTAGAAGCGCATCATCTCCTGCTGCATGCGCTGTTTGTCATTTTTGTATTTGGCCTGGATCTCCTTGATCTGCGGCTGCAGCGCCTGCAGCGCGCGCATCCCTTTCAGCTGTTTGTAGGTGAGCGGGATCAGCAGCGTTCTCGTGCAGACCGTGAGCGCGATGATCGACGCGCCCCAGCTGAAACCGGCGTTGTCGTGGAAGAACTGAAGGACGCTGTTGGCGATGTTGACCAGGAACTGCGGGGCGAGCTGGATCGCGGTCGGGAGCATCAGACCTTGACCTCACCGTGATACTCGGCGGGATCGACCGGCCGGGCTCGGAGCGTGAAGCGGCTGGGGACGGGGTCGAAGCCGCCGTGGCTGAAGGGGTTGCAGCGCATCAGGCGCCAGGCGGCGAGCAGCAGGCCCCTGGGCACGCCGAAGCGCTCGATCGCCTCGACTGCGTATGCCGAGCAGGTCGGCTCATAGCGGCAGCGGCGCGGGCGAGACGGCGAAATCCAGCGCTGGTAGGCGCGCATCGGGACGAGGACTGCGCGTTTCACGTGGAACGCCCCGCGCCCGAGGAGCCCGCCAGCGCCTCCTCGATGCTCTTCCTGACGCCGTCCGTTCCTTCCCGCTCGACCAGCTCGCCGATCTCCGAGCGAGCGACAAGGACGAAGTCGTGGCCGGTGGGGAGGCGATCGGCGAGGCCCCAGAAGGCCTCGCGCAGCACCCGCTTGACGCGGTTGCGCTCGACCGCGCCGCCGATTTTGCGGCTGGCCGACACCCCGAGCCTCACCGCTCGCTCCTCGTCGTCGCGGCGGGGGAAGCTGTAGAGAACGAGGTAACGGGTCGCATGAGATGAGCCATCGCGATAGACACGGTCGAACTCACCGCTGCGCGAAAGGCGGCGCCGCTTCGGCGCCATCTAAGGAGTGAGGCGCTTCCGCCCTTTGCGCCGGCGTCGCTTGAGGATGGCGCGCCCTCCGCGGGTGCTCATCCGCGCCCGAAATCCGTGCGTCTTCGCCCGCTTCCGCTTCTTCGGCTGATAGGTGCGCTTCATCCGGACGCGCAGTATACGGACGCGCCCGAAATCTTTTGTTCGGGATTTGCGGAGCACGGCGGTTGGCTGTGCCTGACCGACGCTATGGTCGGCCGTCGGTGGCGGAAGACACGAATCGACAGGATCTCGACGCCCTCTGGGGAGAGATCCAGGCGCGACTGCGGGCCTCGGTTCCGGACTCGACCTTCAAGCTCTGGCTCGAGCCGCTGCGAGCCGCGGGAGCGCAGGGCGACATCCTCTACCTCGCCGCCCCCGACGGAATCCGGGCCTGGGTCGAGCGCCGCTACGCGTCGCTGATCCACGAGGCGCTCGCCGCCGTCGCAACCCCTCTGCGCGAAGTCAGCTTCGCGATGACACAGGGCGAAAACCCAGGCGCAGAGCCGGGTCGCGGCGAGGTGGCGCTCAACCCCAGCTACACCTTCGAGCGGTTCGTGATCGGCGAGGGAAACCGACTCGCCCACGCCTCCGCTCTGGCCGTGGCCGAGGCTCCCGCTGAGGCATACAACCCGCTCTTCCTCCACGGCCCGCCGGGCCTCGGCAAGACGCACCTGCTGGTGGCGATCGCCAACTACCTGCGGGCCAACGCGCCGGGGCTGATCGTCCGCTACACGACCGCCGAGCGCTTCACCAACGAGTTCGTCGGCGCCCTGCGCTCGGCCGGCGTCGAGGGATTCAAGGGCCGCTACCGCGACATCGACGTGCTGCTGATCGACGATGTCCAGTTCCTCGAGGGCAAGCAGCACACCGAGGAGGAGTTCTTCCACACCTTCAACGCCCTTTATGAGTCCGGCAGCCAGCTCGTTCTCTCGGCCGACCGGCTGCCGAGTGAGCTGGCGAACCTCGAGTCGCGCCTGCGCGACCGCTTCGAGTGGGGATTGACCCTCGCGGTCGACCAACCGAACCTCAACACCCGGCTCGCCGTCCTGCGCCGCTTGGTCCGCGAGTCGGGGATCGAGATCGCCGACGGGCAGGCGCTCTCGGAGCTGGCGCAGCGGATCGACGCCAACGTGCGCCAGCTCCACGGCGCGCTGACCCGGGTGATCGCCCACGCCTCACTGATGGCCCGCCCACTCAGCTCGGAGCTGATCGCCGAGGTGATCCCAAAGGCGTCGCGCGGCGTCGAATCCACGCCGGTGGAGCAGATTCAGCAGCGAGTGGCAACCGACTTCGGCATCTCTCGCGCCGAGCTGGTCGGCTCCACCCGCGCCGCCACCCCGGTCCGCGCCCGTCAGGTGGCGATCTTCCTGACCCGCGAGCTGACCGACCTCTCACTGCCCCAGATCGGCCGGCTCTACGGGGGCCGCGACCACTCGACCGTCCTCAACTCCGTTCGCCGGGTCGAAGCGAGGGTCGCCGAGGATCCAGTCCTGGCCGGACGGGTCGCCGAGTTGCGCTCCGCAATCCACAACCTCCCCCCGAACAGCGCCTGACGGCCGACGGCGCTGTAAGAATCGATACGTTTCCACAACCTCCTCCACAACCCGCAAATCGCACTCCGAGGCCGAATCGTCCATGGCCCAAGCAGTTCCCACAACTCCTAATCCAACTCGAGAAGGCATTCACCACTTGAAGCTCACGACTCAACGCGAAGAACTCGTCTCCAAGCTCTCCGTCGTCTCCCGCGCGGTTTCCACCCGCGCCGCCACCCAGTCGCTCTCGGGGATTCTCCTGACCGCGTCTGAGGCGGGCGTGACCCTCTCCGCGACCGACCTCGAGATGGGCCTGCGGACGGGGCTCCAGGCCGAGGTCGCGGGCGAGGGCTCGGTCCTCCTGCCAGGCCGTCTCCTCGCTGAAGTCTCCCGCTCGCTCGGCGACCCCAAGGTGGAGATCGCGTTCCGCGAGGCGGAGCGCGACGTGGAGATCCGCAGCGGCGGCTCGAGCTTCCACCTTCGGGTCCTCCCCGCCGAGGACTTCCCGAAGTTCCCCGAGGAGCAGGGCGAGCCGCTGAAGATCCCGGCCGCGGCGCTGGCCTCGACGGTCGAGCTGGTCGCCCGCGCCGCCTCGCGGGACGACATGCGCCCGGTGCTGACCGGCGTCCTGGTCACCGCCGCCGGCAGCGAGATGACGATGGTCGCGACCGACTCCTACCGGCTCGCGGTGAAACGAACCGAGCTGGAGGGCGGGATCGGCGGCGAGCTGGAGGCCAACATCCCAGCCCGGGCGCTGCGCGAGCTGGGTCGCATCCTCGCCGCCGAGGGGGTCGAGGAGGTCTCGGTCGCGCTGCTTCCCAACCAGGCCGTCTTCAAGGCAGGGGCGATCGTCCTCAACACGAGGCTGATCGACGGCCAGTTCCCCAACTTTCGACAGCTCCTGCCGGAGTCCTACGAGCATGACGTGCGACTGCCGCGCTCCGATTTCCTCGACGTGACCCGCCGGGTCAGCCAGCTCGCTCAGCGCAATGCGCCGCTGCGGCTCTCCTTCGCTCCTGGCGAGCTGACCGTCGCCGCCGAGACGCCGGACGTCGGCGATGCGGAGGAGACGATGCCGGCGGCGTTCGAGGGGGAGCCGCTGGAGATCGGCTTCAACCCCGAGTTCCTCAGGGAGGGGATCGAAAGCGTCGAGGGGGACGAGGTGGTGCTGCGGCTGATCTCGCCGCTGCGCCCCGGGTTGCTGCAGCCGGTCGACAACGAGGACTTCCGCTATCTGGTGATGCCCATCCGGCTCAACGTGTGAGGCCCGGCCGGTGCTCGTCACCGCCATCGAAGCGAGGCCTGTGCGGAGCCTCGCCGACGTGCGGGTCGAGCTGGAGCCGGGGATCGTCAGCCTGGTCGGTCCCAACGGCGCCGGTAAGACCAACTTCGTCGAGGCGCTCTACTTCGGGCTGACCGGGCGCTCGTTCCGGACCTCGGACCGCCGCGACCTGATCCCCTTCGGCGCCTCCCTGGCGCGCGCCCAGGTCGTCATTCGCGACGGGGACGGCATCGAGCATCGCCTTCTCGCTTCGGTGAGCAGGGCCGAGGGGCGCCGCCACCTGCTCGACGGCAGCCCCGCCGACCCCGCGACACTGGCCCGCAACCGCCCGCCGGTCGCGGTCTTCTCCCCGGACCGGCTGACCCTGATCAAGGGCCCGCCGGCGGAGCGCCGCGCCCATCTCGACCGCTTCGTCGCGGCACGCTGGCCGTCTCGCTCCGAGCTGCGCAAGCGCTACGGCCAGGCGCTGGCGCAACGCAACGCGCTGCTCTTGCGGCTGACCGGCGGCTCGGCTTCCGGCGCCGAGCTGGACGTCTGGGACGCGACCCTGGCCGAGGCCGCCGAGCCGCTGGTCGCCTCCCGCGCCGAGGCGGTCGAGGAGCTGGCCAGGCCGTTCGCCGAGACCGCGGCCGAGCTGGGGCTGGAGGGGAGCGCGACGCTCGAGTACGCGCCGCGGGCGAGCGGCTCGGTCGAGGAGATCCGCGACGGCCTGGCGCAGCGCCGCGAGCAGGAGCTGCGGCTGGGCCGCAGCTCCTGGGGCCCTCACCTCGACGAGCTGAAGACCGCGACGGCGGGACGATCGCTGCGCCGCTACGGCTCGCAGGGGCAACAGCGGACGGCGCTCCTCGCCCTGCTCTTCGCCGAGCGCGACGCTCTGCTCGAGGCCCGCCGGGTGGCGCCGCTGCTGCTGCTCGACGACGTGATGAGCGAGCTCGACCCGGGCCGCCGCGAGCGGCTGGTGGAGCGGCTTGAGGGCGCCGGGCAGGCGCTGATCACCGCCGCGGACGAGGAGTCGCTCCCGCCCGCCGCGATGGGCAGCGTCCTGCGGATGCCCTGGCGCGAGGCGCCGCGGGTGGCGGCTGCATGACGAGGCGCCGTGCTCCCCGCCCCGCCGCCGCGGCGATCCGCGCTGCCCGCTCGCGGGCGGCGCCGCAGACGCGGTTGGCGGCGGTCCAGGCGGCCTGGGCCGAGGCGGTCGGGGGCCAGCTCGCGGCCCGGGCGGAGCCGGCCTCGGAGCGGGGCGGGACGGTGACGATCGAGTGCGCCGACGCGGTTTGGGCGCAGGAGCTAGACCTGATGCAGGGGCAGCTTCTCGACCGCCTCCGAGCCCAACTCGGCGAGCTGGCGCCCGAGAGCCTGCGCTTCCGTGTGAACGGTGAGCGCTTTTAGTTGCGCTTAATTCACGGTTTGCAGGACTTTTATGCTATTTGCGCGGGCTTTCCGGAGTCCCGAACTGGTATCCTTATGTCAACTCGTACTCGTGCCCCGACCCGCGTGGAGCGGTCTCCAGGCGGTCGGGGTTTTCTGTGAGAACCGGAAGGGATTCATTGCCTGAGAAGACGACCAAGGCCGGCCAGGCCCCCGACTCCTATGGCGCCAAGGACATCACCGTCCTCGAGGGTCTGGAAGCGGTGCGCAAGCGGCCCGGCATGTACATCGGCTCAACCGGCCCGCGCGGCCTTCACCACCTCGTCTACGAGGTGGTCGACAACTCGGTCGACGAGGCGCTCGCCGGGCACTGCGACAGCGTCCGCGTCGTCCTGCACCCCGACAACAGCTGCACGGTCGAAGACGACGGCCGCGGCATCCCGGTCGAGACGATGGAGAAGGAGCAGCGCCCCGCCGCCGAGGTCGTGCTGACCGTCCTGCACGCCGGCGGCAAGTTCGGGGACGGCGGCGGGTACAAGGTCTCGGGGGGCCTGCACGGGGTCGGGGTCTCGGTCGTCAACGCGCTGTCCGAGCGCCTCCACCTGGAGATCAGCCGCGACGGCAACGTCTGGTCGCAGGACTACGAGCGCGGCAAGCCGATGACGGAGCTGGCCAAGGGCGCCGCGACCAGGGAGCACGGCACCAAGATCACCTTCCTCCCCGATCTGGAGATCTTCGAAGAAGAGATCGAGTTCGACTTCCAGACCCTGGCCGAGCGGCTGCGGGAGACCGCCTTCCTCACCCGCGGGCTGAAGATCGAGCTGATCGACGAGCGGGGGGCGACCAACAGCGTCATCTTCCAGTACGAGGGCGGGATCGAGGACTTCGTCCGCCATCTCAACGAGAACAAGGACGAGCTTCACCGCAAGGTGATCTTCTTCGAGGGCGACGAGGAGGAGGGCCAGGTCGAGGTGGCGATGCAGTGGAACTCCTCCTACCAGGAGTCGATCTTCAGCTTCGCCAACAACATCAACACCCACGAGGGCGGCACCCATCTCTCCGGCTTCCGCGCGGCGCTCACCCGGACGCTCAACGCCTACGCCCGCGGCAAAGGCCTGCTCAAAGAGAAGGACGACAACCTCGCCGGCGAGGACGTGCGCGAGGGTCTCACCGCGGTGATCTCGGTGAAGCTGCACGACCCCCAGTTCGAGGGGCAGACGAAGACCAAACTCGGCAACCCGCCGATCCGCGGGCTGGTCGAGGAGACGGTCAACCGCAAGCTGGGCGAGTTCTTCGAGGAGAACCCGGGCGACGCGAGGCGGATCATCAGCAAGGCGATCGACGCTTCCCGGGCGCGCGACGCGGCTCGCAAGGCGCGCGATCTGACCCGCCGCAAGTCGGCGCTGGAGAACTCGACCCTGCCGGGCAAGCTCGCCGACTGCACCGTCAAGGACCCGAGCCTGGCGGAGATCTTCGTGGTCGAGGGCGACTCCGCCGGCGGCTCCGCCAAGCAGGCGCGCGACCGCAACACCCAGGCGGTGCTGCCGCTGCGCGGCAAGATCATCAACGTCGAGAAGAGCCGGATCGACAAGGTCCTCGCCAACAACGAGATCCAGGCGCTGATCACGGCGATCGGCACCGGCGTCCACGACGAGTTCAAAATCGAGGACGCCCGCTACCACAAGATCGTGATGGCGACCGACGCCGACGTCGACGGCGCCCACATCCGCACCCTGGTGCTCACCTTCCTCTACCGGCAGATGCCGGAGCTGATCGACGCCGGCTACGTCTACATCGCCAAACCGCCGCTCTACCGGGTCAAGCAGGGCAACCAGGAGACCTACCTGGAGCGCGAGTCCGAACTGGAGGAGTTGCTGCTGCGCGACAAGCTCGAGAGCTTCGAGCTGACCGACGCGACGGGGGAGTCGAGGAAGCTGACGGCGACCCGCTGGCAGGGTTACGTCCGTCGCTCGAAGGAGTACGAGGGCTGGGGGTCCTCGCTGCAGGCCGAGTTCGGCCACGAGGTGGTGCGCTTCCTCGAGGAGTCCAGCCTGCTCGACGAGCAGGTGGCGACGATCGCCGCCGCTCGCGAGGTTCTCAGCCGCGAGGCCGCGGAGAGCGAGCCGTTCGACACCGAGGTGGTCGAGGTCTCGGACGAGGCGCTGGTGGTGAAGGCGATCGAGCGCAGGAGCGGACTGGCGCGGACGCACCACCTGCCCGCGAGCCTGTTCGCCCACCACGACTACCGCAAGTTCGTCGAGGTCCACGCCGTGCTGCTGAAGCAGGTTGGGCGCCCCCCGTTCGAGATCGGCCTCGGCGACCGGCACGGCATGGCGCTCTCCTTCCAGGAGCTGCGCGGCGCCGTACTGGACCTGGCCCGCCACGGCGTCCAGCTCACCCGCTTCAAGGGCCTGGGCGAGATGAACGCCGACCAGCTTCGCGAGACGACGATGGACCCCGCCTCCCGTACCCTGGCGCGCGTCACCCTCGAAGACGCCACGGCCGCCGACCAGATCTTCTCCAAACTGATGGGCGACCAGGTGGAGCCCCGCAGGAAATTCATCGAGGACCACGCCAGGGAAGTCAGGTTCCTCGATGTGTAGGAGGAGTCGCTGATGGCTCTTGAAGCGCTGACGGGACGCATAGAAGAGCGCGAGCTCGAGAAGGAGATGCGCTCGTCCTACCTCGACTACGCGATGAGCGTGATCGTGGGGCGGGCGCTGCCCGACGCCCGCGACGGGCTGAAGCCGGTGCACCGCCGCGTGCTCTACGCGATGCACGACATCGGCCTACAGCCGACCCGCGCCTACCGCAAGTGCGCCTTCATCGTCGGCGAGGTGATGGGCAAGTACCACCCGCACGGCGACTCGGCGATCTACGACACGCTGGTGCGGATGGCGCAGGAGTTCTCACTGCGCTACGTGCTGGTCGACGGCCAGGGCAACTTCGGCTCGATCGACGACGACCCGGCCGCCGCGATGCGCTACACAGAGGCGCGGTTGGGGCGCCTGGCTACGGAGCTGTTGCGCGATATCGACGCCGACACTGTCGACTTCGGGCCCAACTACGACGAATCGACCAGCGAGCCGCTGATCCTGCCGGCTCGGTTCCCGAACCTGCTGGTCAACGGCGCCTCGGGGATCGCGGTCGGGATGGCAACCAACATCCCGCCGCACAACCTGCGCGAGGTCGCAGGCGCGGTCAGGGCCTACATCGACGACCCGGAGGTCGACCTGGCCGGCCTTATGGAGCACGTCAAGGGCCCCGACTTCCCGGGCGGCGGGATCATGAGCATGGAGGGGATCCGCGACGCCTACGCTTCGGGTCGCGGCACGGTCAAGGTGCGGGCTCGTGCCCATGTCGAGCCGTTGAAGGGCGGCAAGGACGCGATCGTGGTCACCGAGCTGCCCTTCCAGGTCAAGAAGGGCGGCGACAACGGGCTGATCACGAAGATCGCCGACCTCGTCCGCGAGAAGAAGCTGGAGGGGATCTCCGATCTGCGCGACGAGTCCGACCGCTCGGGGATGCGCTTGGTGATCGAGCTGAAGCGCGGCGGCCAGCCGGCCAAGGTCGTGCTCAACAACCTCTACAAGAAAACCTCGATGCAGACCACCTTCGGCGTCAACATGGTGGCGCTGGTCGACGGGGTGCCGCGCACCCTGAGCCTGCTGGAGCTGGTCCACCACTACGTCCAGCACCAGCGCGAGGTCGTCACCCGCCGTACCCAGTACGAACTGCGCCGCGCCGAGGCCCGCGCGCACATCCTCGAGGGGCTGCTGATCGCGCTCGACAACCTCGATGCGGCGATCAAGCTGATCCGCGCCTCCGCCGACCCCGACACCGCCCGCGACGGCCTGATCTCGGAGTTCGAGCTCTCGCGCGAGCAGGCCCAGGCGATCCTCGACATGCGCCTGCAGCGCCTCACCGCGCTGGAGGCCGACAAGGTGCGGGCCGAGCACGCCGACCTGATGGAGCGGATCGGGGAGCTGCGGGCGATCCTCGGCGACGAGTCCCGGGTGATGGGGCTGGTCAAGGAGGAGCTGGCCGAGATCGTCGAGTCCTACGGCGACGAGCGGCGCACCGAGCTGGCCCACTTCGAGGGCGACGTCGGGATCGAGGACATGATCGCCGACCAGCAGATGGTGATCTCGCTGACCGCCTCCGGCTACGTCAAGCGGTTGCCGCTCGCCACCTACCGCCAGCAGCACCGGGGTGGAGTCGGGGTGATGGGGATGAACATGAAGGAGGACGACTACATCGCCCACCTCCACATCTGCTCGACCCATGACTTCCTGCTCTTCTTCACCAATCGCGGCAAGGTCTACCGGCTCAAGGTCTACGAGCTGCCGGAGGGGTCGCGGACCGCGAAAGGCAGCGCCCTGGTCAACCTGCTGCCGCTGCGCGAGGGCGAGAAGGTGATGGCGGTGATCCCGACCCGCGACTTCAAGGAGAACCGCTACCTCGCCTTCGCCACGGCCAAGGGGCAGATCAAGAAAACCGAGTTCCTCTCCTACAACACGCCGATCCGCGCCGACGGGATCATCGCGATCAAGGTCCGCGACGGCGACGAGCTGGTCCAGGTGCGGCTGACCTCGGGCGACGACGACATCCTCATGGTCTCCCACTCCGGCCACGCCTCGCGTTTCTCCGAGAAGCTGGTCCGCCCGATGGGCCGCGACACCAGCGGGATCAAGGGGATGAACGTCTCCGGTAAGGACAACCGGGTGCTGGCGATGGACATCGCCCGCGACGACACCGAGCTGTTCGTGGTGACCGAGAACGGCTACGGCAAGCGGACGCCGGTGGCCGAGTACCCGGTCAAGGGGCGCGGCACCAAAGGGGTGCTGACCGCGAAGCTGACCGAGAAGAAGGGCGGCCTGGCGGGGGCGCTGATCGTCCACGAGCACCAGGAGCTGCTCTTCATCTCCCAGAACGGGATGGTCCAGCGGACCTCGGTTGTCGGCATCTCCCAGATGGGGCGGCCCACTCAGGGGGTCAAGGTGATGAACATCAAGGACGACGACCGGGTCAGCGCGGTCGCTCTGGTAGTCGAGTCTGATGGCGAGGGGGAGGGGGACGCCGTCTAGATTCTCGGCCGCGGGGCCGGGATCGGACCTCGCGGTCCAAGTATTCCCGCGACGACCGATCCCGGCTCAGTGGGCCGCAGCGGTTCGTCAGGGGCGTGCAGTCCCTCGAAGAACGGCGTCCCGACTACGCAGCGGCCGGTAAGTACTGCTGCCAGGCTGGAGGTATCGATGGGCTCGCTACCTGGATGAAGACCGTGGGACCCGGGGCCCTCGGGTTGCTCTTGGGGTGCATCTGGATCTCACGCGGCAGGCGGTTGCCCTTCCTCCGGTTGCAGTTGGCGCAGGCAGCGACGATGTTCT